>NZ_VUKI01000100.1:0-237 GCF_008385775.1 Staphylococcus sp. GDX7P312P
AAGATGTTACAGATTCTGTTAAGGTTTTGAAAATATGTGCATATTCATCATGGTAACTGTAGCCGACTGTATCAGGAATATTAATAACTGTAGCTCCAGCGTCAACGGCAGTTTGTACACATTTCACTAAGAATGGTAATTCAGTACGCGTTGCATCTTCAGGTGAAAATTGAACAACGTCAAATAATTGTTTCGCGTATGTGACATGTTCTTTAATAGATGCTAAAACGTCTTCTT
>NZ_VUKI01000101.1:0-345 GCF_008385775.1 Staphylococcus sp. GDX7P312P
TTCAAATAAAATATCAATTTATTCAGTAGCTTCCGGATTTGTAAGCGCTCTGTACTTTGATATTGGAGAGAAGTTTGTAAGTACATCAACTAAATCTTTATCTTTTACACCATTTAGAGTAGTTTTGTTATCTACAGAACCCATCACCATTGCTGAATGTATATTGTTTTCTAATAATTTCTCATTTAGGTTGTTGTATATATATTGAATCGTATATGCAAATGCTGAGAAGATAAAAATCTTATTATTACCATCATAGATAGGATTTTCGACATTCTTCTTAATATGCTCACTTAATACTTTAAACATTTCAAATCTACTAACATCTATAATCTTTTTCTAATT
>NZ_VUKI01000102.1:0-249 GCF_008385775.1 Staphylococcus sp. GDX7P312P
CTGCGTGACTTAGACGTTTGGCTATGGCTGCCTGATCTTCCACGTCTTTGGTGAAAATTCCTTTCCGCAATACGCGCGGCTCCAGCGCATCTGGCGAGATTGATACCTGGCTACGGGTGCCACGGTTTATCGATTGGTAGTAGTGCTGAACTGTCTGATGCGTGGCACGGCTTCCCTCGATGCCGCGCTCAAGACCCAATTTTTTTACTGATTCAGCGTAGGTGCTCTGATCGTCACGCATCTTTGACC
>NZ_VUKI01000103.1:0-263 GCF_008385775.1 Staphylococcus sp. GDX7P312P
TTCATTTACATGCAAATTAAAAATTAGCATAAAATCTTTTGAAATTTTTCCATTTTTTTCAAATTCCTGCAGGGCTTTTTTTATCAAAAACTTAGAAATTTTAATTTATCCCTAAAAACTCCGTAAGAGCATAAGAGGAATTTGTCCCCATCAACGAATGAGGAATCTGGCAAAGCCAGATATTTCAAGACATCCGAGATGTTTTTATGTGGGGTCATAAAAAGCTCCAATGTCACACTTTTGTGACACAATATATTGTGTCA
>NZ_VUKI01000104.1:0-200 GCF_008385775.1 Staphylococcus sp. GDX7P312P
TATCGTAAGCCTCATTTTGTCACCATCTTATCTATATATTCTGTGAGCTGATGTAAACTTTTATCAGTATTATACTTATGCCAATCTTTAAATAACGGACTTAATAGATGTTCTTTTTCTTGTATCGTCATTATTAAATCTTCTTCAGTATACACTTTGTAGCTATCCGGTATTGCTTTGTAAAATTGATTCAGGCCTCC
>NZ_VUKI01000011.1:0-3812 GCF_008385775.1 Staphylococcus sp. GDX7P312P
AATGTAGTAGCAATATTAAATAAAAATTAATTTTTATAACTGCTCGGAATATATCAAGCCTTTTCTTTATTTTTGAAATAAAAAAACGACGAAGGTCGATTATGGTTTTTGCACCGTTTGGAACAAACGTATAAGTACGCCCTTACGGGAATTAACTAGATTATAACGATGAAAAATAGACCTGTAAAGCGATAACTATTGTGATAAATTTTGTTAAAGATATTTTATAAATCTTGTAACTTAAATAAGATTTAGTATAAGGAGAAAAAATGAATTTTATTATTAGGAAAGAAAAAAAAGAAGATTATAAGTTTACAGAAGAAGTTGTAAAAGAAGCGTTTGCCAATGAAGAATATAGTGATCACAGTGAACATAGATTAGTTGCGAGTTTGAGAAATTCTGATGAGTTTATTCCAGATTTATCTTTAGTAGCATTGCATAGAGATAAAATTATAGGTCATATATTGTTATCTAAAATTTTTATTGTTAAAGATGAGAAATTTATAGAATCATTAGCTTTAGCACCTGTTTCTGTTTTACCTAATTATCAAAATAAAGGCGTAGGACAAAGTTTAATACAAAAATCATTAGAAATAGCGGGAAAGCTTAATTTTGAGTCAGTTATAGTAATGGGACATTCAGAATATTATCCAAAATTCGGGTTTAAAAAAGCTTCTAAATGGTGTATTCAAGCACCTTTTGAAGTACCAGATGAATTTTTGATGGCTATTGAATTAAAGAAAAATGCTTTGGATAAAACATCTGGATTAATTCAGTATTCAAATGCTTTTTTTGAATGAAAAATTTATTTATCTCAGGCCTTTTAAGTCTACCGATTAGATAAAGCATCTATGATTTTTTCTAAATATAAGCTACAATATATTCAAAAATATTTTTGAATGAGGTGCTTTATGTTTTCGACTGTGATTACTGCTGCTGTTTTATATATTGCTACAGCAGTAGATTTGTTGGTAATACTATTAATATTTTTTGCTAGAGCAAATACTAGAAAAGAATATCGAGATATTTATATCGGACAATATTTAGGTTCTGTAATTTTAATATTAGTTAGTTTATTTCTAGCTTTTGTTTTGAATTATGTTCCGGAAAAATGGGTGTTGGGTTTATTAGGTTTAATACCGATTTACTTAGGTATTAAAGTTGCTATTTACGACGATTGTGAGGGCGAAAAAAGAGCTAAAAAAGAATTGGATGAAAAAGGGTTGTCAAAATTAGTCGGTATTGTTGCTTTGGTTACAGTTGCTAGTTGTGGTGCAGATAATATTGGGCTTTTTGTTCCTTACTTTGTGACTTTAGATATTGTCGACTTATTAGTTACTCTTCTTGTATTTTTAATATTGATTTTTGTTTTAGTATATACAGCACAAAAATTGGCTAATATTTCAGGTGTTGGTGAAATTGTAGAGAAGTTTAGTCGTTGGATAATGGCTGTTATTTATATTGGTTTAGGGTTATTTATTATTATTGAAAATAATACAATTCAAACAATAATTGGGTTTATATTTTAAATTAAGGTGTGGTTTATATGGGCAAGGCAAATACTTGTGATGTGATCTGTATTCATGAGGATAAAGTGAATAATGCTTTGAATTTTTTAGAAGATGATAAATCACAAAAACTACTTAGTATTTTTCAAAAAATATGTGATGAAAAGAAGTTAAAAATCATATTATCTTTGATTAAGGAAAATGAGTTATGTGTTTGTGATATTTCTTTGATATTAAATATGAGTGTTGCTTCTACATCACATCACTTAAGACTTTTGTATAAAAATGATGTTCTTGATTTTTGGAAAGATGGAAAGATGGCTTATTATTTTATTAAAGACGATGAAATTAAAGATTTTTTCTGTAAAAATCAAGAGGGATTTTGAAACGAGTGAAACGAGTTTCTTCTTGTCTTGATACTATAAAAATAAGCAAAGATATAACATAAAATGACTTATCGGAAGTAGATATGCTTGTATATTCACAGATGGTATAATAATAGAGTCGCCTATCTCTCAGGCGTCAATTGACGAAGAGAGGAGGTGCATTACTTTGCTAATCATTTTCGTTCACATCATAGCACCAGTCATCAGTGGCTGTGCTGTTGCGTATTATACTTATTGGCTTAGTAAACGCAACAAATAATTAATAGGCGACTTTATAAGCCAGCATCGAAAAAAATCCCCACACTATTGCAGTAGTGTGGGGATTGGTGCATTAATTGTTAATCATTTTCGTTATCTAGATTATAACACTGGTTAGTAGAGGAATGCAAAAACAGTTAATTAATACTGTTTGCGACAGAAAACTATGAAAGATTACTTTAGTTGTTGAGCTTTAACAAATTAATAATTCATTATACAGTTCTCGTCTTTTTTGATTAGATTTATTTCCAAAGTTGGTATTATTATACCAATTTATAACGTTTTGGATAGAAGTGTTAGAAGTATTCTTATTATAGGTGAAATACCCAGATAAATAGGAAATATAATCAATTCTTGATGGTTCTTTTAGACTATTAATTTCAATAAAGTTCAAGGCATCATTTAAGCCGTCTAATGTCATTTTAAAACACTTTCTTAATTGATCGAGCTCTAGTTCGTTTAAAAAAGAATCTTTGGCATCTGACGGGATAGGACTGTAATTTAAAGCATGGTTTTTTTTACCACTCACTATTTCAAAAGCAGAATTTAGTGTGGCTAAAGGTATAGACACCTCTGTATTTTTTTGTATAAATAAATGGTCAAGTCCGGCCATTTCCAATCTATCTCTGAAAACATTGGAGTATTCTTTATAAAAATCCAAGCCTTTTATTTGTAATTTAGTGAGCTTCATTTGAAGGTCAGGAACTCTACTACCTGCCAAGTTTAGAACGTCAAACCATTCGATTTGTTCTTCACCAGATAAGTCTTGAGCATAGTTAATGGTATAAAAATAATTAAAAAATTTGGTGCGTATTTGTCCTAGAATAGATGATACAGAAAATTCTGCTAATTTCGGATTTAATCTAAGATACTCAGTATAGATCTCAGGATCTTTATTGTATAAAACACCAACGGGGATTTGATTTTTACTCGGTTTTTTTTCTTTTAAATTGACAAATTTCCCTTTAGTTAAATCTAGCGCTATTTCTTGTATTGATTCATCATTTGAATAAGCTTGATAATTCGTTGAAATCCTTTGTTGCCCATCTATCACACTTAGACTACCTTCATTCAATTCTTCTATTTCAGTTCTACTTAATAGCTTTACATGGGGCATCCCCTTACTTTTAGGACCAATTCTATTCATTGAAATAGGAGAAACCGGAGCAAAACCTCCTAATTGAAAATTGTATAAGTCTATTTTCTTTTCGGTTGTCCAAGATAAATCGCGCTGAAAGATTGGCATAATAACTTGGCCTGAATCGACATCAGAACATAATTGGTTAATTGATTTTTGGATAGTTTCTTTAGTAGGATCATTAAATGCATTTTCATTTAATTTTTTATTTAATCTAATTGACATACTCACTAACCCCTTTTGCTGCTTGTTAATTTAAGAGTAATTCTAAGATGTTAAAAAGTCAATATTTTTTAGCAGCATTTTATAAAAAGTAAAATACATACAAAAAGTGTCACAAAAATGTAAAGCAGCTTATTTAAGCTGCTTTGATATTTTATTCGTATTTTTATTGGAATTGTACGTTTAGTGTACACCCTAATCATACAAATTAAGTTGTTGAAATTATCGCAACTGTTATTTTACTTGCTATATGAGAATGTTTTAACTTTATAAATAAGAAAGAGTCCGGGACATAAAGTT
>NZ_VUKI01000012.1:0-282 GCF_008385775.1 Staphylococcus sp. GDX7P312P
GCTATATTCAAGACAAATTAATTTTTATATCTGCTCGGAATTTCTCAAGCCGTTTCTTTATTTTTGAAATAAAAAAATCGACGAAGGTCGATTATGGTTTTTACACGCGTTCTTTTAGAACGCATAAGTGCGCCCTTACGGGAATTAACTAGATTATAACGATGAAAAATAGATCTGTAAAGCGATAACTATTGTGATAAAGTTTGCTAAAAAAAGGAGTGTTTTATTTTTATAATTATCAAGACGATAATAAAAAATAGAACACGCATTTATGCCGAGAAA
>NZ_VUKI01000013.1:0-354 GCF_008385775.1 Staphylococcus sp. GDX7P312P
TAAATATACATCACTTTTTCAAGAATGTAGTAGCATTATTAAAGACAAATTAATTTTTTTAACTGCTAGGAATATCTAAAGCCGTTTATTTATTTTTGAAATAAAAAAATCGACGGAGGTCGATTATGGTTTTTGCACGCGTTCTTTTTAGAACGCATAAGTGCGCCCTTACGGGATTTAACTAGATTATAACGACGAAAATCAGACCTGTAAAGCGATAACTATTGTGATAAAGTTTGCTAAAAAGGAGATTAAAAAATGCTTATATTTTTATTTATTTTGGTTTGTGGTCTTTTAGGTTATTTTTTGATTAGTCGTTCTAAAAAAGATTAGACACGCATTTATGCCGAGAAA
>NZ_VUKI01000014.1:0-2918 GCF_008385775.1 Staphylococcus sp. GDX7P312P
ATAAAGTTTGCTAAAAAGGAGTGTCCATTTTGGTTATTTATATTTCATGTTCAATTTTAATGGTAATTGCTTTTGGTAGTCTTTTTAGGGAGTTAGGAAATCGTAATAAAAATAAAAGGCTAGATATACTTTCTAGCATATTGGTTTTGATTTCAGCAATTGCACTTTTGATTTATGGAATATTTATTAATTAGAACACGCATTTATGCCGAGAAAATTTATTGATGTTGAGAAGAACCCTTAACTAAACTTGAAGACGAATGTCGGCATAGCGTGAGCTATTAAGCCGACCGTTCGACAAGTTTTGGGATTGTTAAGGGTTCCGAGGCTCAACGTCAATAAAGCAATTGGAATAAAGCATTTGTTTTGAAAGATGTATTTACTTTTTGTTTATAAGATTTGCTGCTATTGTTGCTATACCAGTTGCTACGACTGGTAGTACAGCAGTTACGATTTCTTTTGTACCTTTTGCAATAGTTTCTTTACTTTGTTGAGATAGAGCTTTTTTTACGGCCATTGAAATTCCTCCTAATTTACTTTAGTGATTTTATATTTTATTTTCCGTTTTGACAGTTTTTGCAAATACCATTTCTGTGATCTGGTTTGGTTCTGTTTTCATAAAATTCATTGAGTCGTTTTACTTTTTTGCACTTTTGACAAGTTTTAGTTAAAGCTGCAGGCATTTTGTCATCCCCTATTTTTATTTATTTGTAAATAGTATATAAAAGTATTTAGGTTGTTGCTATGTTTTTTTTTGAACGAGTGAAACGAGTTTCTTCTTGTCTTGTTTGTAAATAGTATATAAAAGTATTTAGGTTGTTGCTATGTTTTTTTTGAACGAGTGAAACGAGTTTCTTCTTGTCTTGATAATAAGGGTAACTATTTCGATTTGAAATAGTTACCCTTAAATCGTTGGTGTGACTAGCTTCAAGCACAAAAAAAGTTGCTTTTTTCAGCATACTATTGTATCGTTTTAGGTGTCTAAGCTAAACGAAAAATAGAAAGGAGAAAAAGCAACTTTTTTTATATACATAGTTTGAGAAAAACTAAGTTGTTTTTGTGTGTTATAACATGGATAAGTATACTGAGAAAAAACAGAGAAATCAAGTGTTTCAGAATTTTATAGAACGTCATATTGGGGAAAATCAGATGGAATTAGTAAGGGAATGTAATACATTTTTATCGTTTGTTGCGGATAAAACGCTTGAAAAGAAAAAATTGTATAAAGCGAATCCTTGTAAGAATCGCTTTTGTCCAATGTGTGCATGGCGTAAAGCTCGGAAAGATGCTTTGGGGTTGTCGTTGATGATGCAGTATGTAAAGCAGGTAGAACAAAAAGAGTTTATCTTTTTAACTTTAACGACGCCGAATGTAAGGGCAAATGATCTTGAAGATGAAATCAAAAAGTATAATAAGTCTTTTAAGAAAATGTTTGAGCGTAAAAAAGTAAAGACACTTTCTAAAGGTTACGTTCGTAAATTAGAGATTACTTATAATGAACAAGAAGATACATATAATCCGCATTTTCACGTGTTAATTGCAGTGAATAAATCTTATTTCAAAGATACTAAAGTTTATGTTAATCAAAAAGAGTGGCTTGAGTTATGGCGGGATGTAACGGGTATGCCTGAAATAACACAAGTACATGTCCAGAAAATCCGACAAAACAATAATAAAGAACTTTATGAAATGGCTAAGTATTCGGGAAAAGATAGTGATTATTTAGTGAATCAAAGAGTATTCGACACTTTTTATAAGTCATTAAAAGGGAAACAGGTTTTGGTTTATTCAGGTCTTTTTAAAGAGGCTAGAAAAAAGTTAAAAAATGGCGAGTTAGATTATTTAAAAGAAATCGATCCAACAGAATACATTTATCAAATTTTCTATATTTGGAATAAAAAAGAGTACTTAGCCAGTGAAATATATGATTTAAGTGAGCAAGAAAAAAGAGAAATTAATCATCAAATGATAAACGAAATTGAAGAAGAGTAAAAAGGGCGTTAGCAATAGCTAGCGTCTTTTTTATTCCAATTGCCTTATGGTTTGGAACCAACAAGGCTTAATGTGTTGTTGAGTTGGTACTTGTTTGGGATTAATCCCAAATTAAGACCAACCAACTCGCTAGACTAAATCTAGCTAACACAAAGCCTATTCCAAACCATAAGTTTTCTCGGCATAAAAGTAAGCATGATTTTAAATTGAAATAGTGCGTGATTTTTATAAAGTGCAAACCCTTTTCGATAACCCCTTTCTCAGTCAAAAGGGGTAGTGCAGGATTAAGAGATGCTATACATCTCTGTAAAAGCGTTGGTATGCTTGACTTCGGAGTGCTATATTTATAGTTTTTGAGTGATATATATAACCCTTTAGACTTTGATATGACTGGTTTGAAAGTGCTATATTGTTTGCTAAATCGAAAATTTGGTTTGCGGAAACTTTGCATTTAACTTTGCAATAGATTTGTTGTTGTATTCGGCTCATATTTGCGTTTTAAGAGGATATATGAACTTTTAGGTATAAAACCATACAATTTACCTCTAAGCCTTCAAAATACCCTTTAAAATTCAAAATAAGGACATAAAAAATAAAAGCTACCCCAGATAAAATGAGGTAGCTTTTTCTTTCATACGGTCTGTTTATTTTTCTTTCGACGCCGTATCGTCGATGGAATTCAAAAAAGTTATGGGCTATAAATCTGCATCACTTTTTCAAGAATGCAGTAGCAATATTCAACGCAAATTAATTTTTATAACTGCTCGGAATATCTCAAGCCGTTTCTTTGAATTTAAAATAAAAAATCGACGAAGGTCGATTACGGTTTTGCACACGTCGATTTATCCGACGTATAAGTGCGCCCTTACGGGATTTAACTAGATTATAACGACGAAAAATAGACCAGTGATAAAGTTTGCTAAAAA
>NZ_VUKI01000015.1:0-2450 GCF_008385775.1 Staphylococcus sp. GDX7P312P
GTAGCTTTTATTTTTTATGCCCTTATTTTGAATTTTAAGGGGGCATTTTAAAGAATTAGGGGTAAATCATATAGTTTTATACCTAAAAACGTATATAAGCTCTTAAAACGCAAATATGAGCCAAATAAATATATTTAATTACACCAATTAAAATTTGAGCAAATCCAGTGTCGATTTTTTAAGACACTGCCCAGTTACATGCAAATTTAAAAATTGGCATAAAAACTAGGCAACCATGCTGGTTGAACGCTATAGTTCCCGCAGGGGCAAAAATACATAAAAAAACGCTAGCTTTTAAGCTAACGTTTCAAATCTTTTAAGTAATAATTTTGTTTTTCAAAATTCCAAATTGCCGTAATTGAATGTGCTTTTTCTTCTTCGTCAATTGTTTTATCTTCGTCACTTGTATTAATTAAATTACCATCTTCGGCATCGTCTAAATTTAAAATTTTATGTTTTTGTTTAAGTAAACCACCATAACTCAACATACGTTTTCGGTATAAACCTTTTTCTAAATCATTAACAATCTCTGAATCTTTTTCACTATCTCCAGTTAAATAATCTGATGACTTAACCGAATATTTCGAGGTCTCTTTGATAGCTGCTTGAATATCTTTATCGCCTTTTTGATTTGGTTTGATCGCTTTAATATTTGCTACTGGTCGATAGTTAACTTGTAATGCTTTTTGCCAAAAATCAATCCAATCATTCTGCGAAATATAATTTTCAGAACCTCTAAAATACTTACTTTCAACACATAATAAGACATGCATATGTTGATTATAACTACCATCATTTTTATTAACTGTAACTTCTGTTGAACGCATAAAACCAATTAAGTTTTTACTAACTTTTTTATATTTAAATAATCTTCTAAAAGATTCAGTTAAATGCTTTAAACTTTGTTCTAAAGTATCCCCATCTATCGCATTTCGTGTTGATAGAGTAAGAAATAACCACCGAGCTTTAGGCTTTTCTTTTACTACTTCTTCAATCACTTTTTGAGCTTGATAACTATTCTTCATAGCACGCCTCCAATTACAAACTGGACATAATTTAGATTTACAAAACCATGTCTTATGTAACTTCAAATAACCTTCATCAGTTGGCTTGAATTCTAAGACGTTACCACATTGTTTTACGTTAAAAGCCTTTTTAATTTTTAAGATTTCCAGTATATCTGCATAACTTACATTATCAATTTTCTTTTCTCTCCATGGGCGTTGTTTCCCACTTTTCGTCATATCTTTTAGTGTTTTATTATCTTGATTTTCGTCTATATATTTTGTATGATTGTCTTGCATATAAAAAGACCTCCAGTATTTGATTTTAGCTCGACACTTTAATCTTATTACTGGAGTTTTTTTATGTCAAATTTTATTTTATACACTAAAAACAATTAAAAACACTGTAAAATCAACGTTCAAACGATATTTTGAAAAAGAACGTTATTTCTATATAGTATCAAGACAAGAAGAAACTCGTTTTCAACTCGTTTCGAAAACACAAAAAACAAGGAGAAAGATACCTTATGATAATTACGATTTTATTAATCATATTAATCATTAATTTACTAGAAGCTCTATATCTAGGCGTAAAATGCTGGAGATTAAAAAAACAGAATGCGGCAGATAAAGAATATAAAAAAATGGTAGACAAAGTAGCACCATTAATGTCTATAACTTTCGTCATATCAGTAATTGTATTAGTTATATCATGGATTATCAGCTAATCCCAAAAGCACAACAATATTATTGCTTTATTGACGTTGAGCCTCGGAACGCACAATAAATTTTCTCGGCATAAATGCCATACCTAACCTAAAATGCTATTCTAAAATAAATTTAAAAAACAAATTAAAGTAGGTGTTCTTTATCAACTATATAGCTTGGCTAATTGTTTTTTGTGAAATTTCTTTTTGGATAGTTATAATATTAGGATTAATTATTAGATATATATTGAGACTTAAAAAGCTAGGTTTTTTATTTTTAGCATTAACTCCTGTTATCGATATATTACTTTTGATCGTAACAACCATAGATTTATTAAATGGAGCTAAAGCAGAACTCCCCCACGCTATTGCAGCAGTATATATATCAGTTTCACTTGTCTTTGGTAAAAGTATGATTAGATGGTTCGATGACAAATTTAGATACTACATAATGCGACAAGGCAATAAACCAAATAAATTAACCGGTTACGATTACTCAATTTATTATGCAAAAACTTGGTTGAAACATTTATTATCTTACATCATTGGCATGTCCCTATTATTTCTAATAAAAATATTAGTAAACAATAACGACAAAACTGAAGCGCTTAATGGCGTAATACATGGTTGGAGTATTATAATCGTTATTGATTTAATTATTTGTATTACTTACTTCATTTGGCCACCAAAAGAAAAATAATATAGAAATTAACTAAATATTGCTTTATTCCAATTGCTT
>NZ_VUKI01000016.1:0-79405 GCF_008385775.1 Staphylococcus sp. GDX7P312P
TGGGGCCCCGAACCCCAACTCGCTTTGCTTGTAGAATTTCATTATGAAATTCTCTTTGTTGGGGCCCGCCCACCAGGCAAGGATGACTAGAATTAAAAAAGCTTGTTACAAGTGCATTTTTAAATCAGTCAACTACTGCCAATATATATTTGTAGCCTGAGTCATTGAATTATGGCCCAGGCTCTTACTAAGGTAAACATAGTTTACAACTCATATTAAATTAAATGTTTTATTTATTCATAGAATTTTAAAAATTCATCAAAAGTTTCTTTTACGAAAGATAGGAAGGCTTTATCAGATTTTAATTCAGCATCTTTAGGAGAGAGGGAGCGTGCAACGAAAAACTCTCCTTTCTTAACATTCTTAACACGATCAATTGCTTTATGTAATTCATCGTCACTTAAATCTTTAATGTAGGATTTTTCAGGTTTCATGTGGTCTAAACTCACTTGATAGTCCTCAGGCAATTGTTTGAGCACATCAAAGTGTTTATCAAACACTTTTACACGTTCAGCTTTATCTTTACCTTCATGCATAACACCGAACATTAAAAATAAATGGTCTTTAAATAAACCAATTTGGAAATGAGGTAGCATCTTATATCCACGCTTATTTGGAGCAAAAGCTACCCATGTATCTACAGGGGGATTTACACTTCTACGAGCATGTTTTGCAACATGTGCATAAAAAGTTTCTCCAGTTTGAGAAGTGAAATATTCACTAAAATAATCTCCTAGTTGATTAAGTTGAGGTCTTACATATTCATTTAATGCTTCCATTCGAGCATCTAGGCCTTCAACTTCAAACGCTTTGAAATCTTTAGGTTTAAATGTATATTGTGTCATTAGCGTTGCTCCTTTTCAGAATAATTAATTTAAAGTTATTGTAGCACAGAATGACTCAATCATTCCAAAAGCAGAATTAAGGTTTCAAGCGTTTAAACTCACAATTATAAGGTATACAAAGATGTATAGATTATATTGCCAGAAATTCTGTATAATAGAAGACAACAGGAGATGATGATATGTCACTATATGAATTTGCACAAGGTTTAATACTAGAAGCGGGCAACAAAGTTAGAATAATGATGAAAGAAGATTTAAGTATTGAAACGAAATCGAACCCAAACGACTTAGTAACAAATGTTGATAAAGCAACTGAAAACTATATATACGATGCAATTCTAAGAAGTTATCCTGATCATCGCGTCATTGGTGAGGAAGGACATGGACATCATATGGAAGACGTCAATGGTGTGGTATGGGTTGTTGATCCAATTGATGGAACTTTAAATTTTGTTCATCAACAAGAGGGATTTGCGATTTCCATAGGTATTTATCGAGATGGCAAGCCATATGCAGGTTTAGTTTATGATGTAATGAAGGATGTACTATACCATGCTAAAGTTGGCGAAGGTGCTTTTGAAAACAATCATGAATTAAAAACCATTGATAACACGCAACTTAACCAGAGTTTAATAGGAATTAATCCAAACTGGGTTACTAAACCAAAAATGGGACCCATTTTTTCAGAAATTGTAAACCAAGCAAGAAGTTGTAGAGCTTTTGGAAGTGCGGCATTAGAAATTATAAGTGTAGCTAAAGGACAATTGGCTGCATATATCACGCCAAGATTACAACCATGGGATTTTGCAGGTGGTTTGATTATTTTAAATGAAGTTGGTGGAATTGGAAGTAATTTAATGGGTGAACCGCTCACTATTGAAAGTGCTAATTCTATTTTAGTTGGAAATAAAGCAACGCATAATGAGATTCTAGAAAATTATTTAAATCCTCATAATGAGGTATTAACAGAGTTACATCAACGTTTTAGAAAATAAAAAATGTCTCGGTCAGTCAACTTTGAAAGGTGAATTTCCTCCAAATTTTGCTACCGAGACATTTTTCTATATTAAAGCCAGTTATTTTCACGATATTTCTTTTTAAGCGTGAATCCAGCGCCAAAAGTTGCAATGAAAAGTATAAATGTTAAAATCATCATTGGAATACTACCAGCTCCAACACTGAAACTAAAAAGCACTAAAAATATTACTGCTATAATAGATAGCACCCAAAATATACCTTTAGACTTAGGTTTTTCCATCCCATACCCCACCTTTTTGTTATCTTTTGCTAATAATATGATATAATAAAAAAGTTGTAATTAAAAGTGGGAGTTTACTCGAGAAAGGAATAATAAAATGACTAATAGAAGAGAAGATGTACGTAATATTGCAATCATTGCGCACGTTGACCATGGTAAAACTACTTTAGTAGATGAATTACTAAAACAATCTGGAATTTTCAGAGAGAACGAACATGTTGACGAAAGAGCAATGGACTCTAATGACTTAGAAAGAGAACGTGGTATTACAATTCTTGCTAAAAATACTGCGATTGACTATAAAGGTACAAGAATTAACATCTTAGACACACCTGGACATGCTGACTTTGGTGGCGAAGTTGAACGTATTATGAAAATGGTTGACGGTGTTGTACTTGTTGTAGATGCTTACGAGGGAACAATGCCTCAAACACGTTTCGTACTAAAAAAAGCATTAGAACAAGATTTAAAACCCGTTGTAGTAGTAAATAAAATTGACAAACCATCAGCTAGACCTGAAGGGGTAGTAGATGAAGTTTTAGATTTATTTATCGAATTAGAAGCGAATGATGAACAATTAGACTTCCCAGTAGTATATGCATCAGCTGTCAATGGTACTGCTAGTCTTGATTCAGAGAAACAAGATGAAAACATGCAATCACTATATGAAACAATCATAGATTATGTTCCAGCGCCATTAGATAATCATGATGAACCATTACAATTCCAAGTAGCATTATTAGACTATAATGATTATGTAGGACGTATTGGTGTAGGACGCGTATTTAGAGGTAAAATGCGTGTCGGTGATAACGTGTCACTTATTAAATTAGACGGTACAGTTAAAAATTTCCGTGTGACTAAGATCTTCGGTTATTTTGGATTGAAACGTGAAGAGATCGAAGAAGCACAAGCTGGTGATTTAATTGCGGTTTCAGGAATGGAAGATATTAACGTAGGTGAAACAGTTACACCTACAGATCACCAAGAAGCTCTCCCTGTATTACGTATTGATGAACCAACTCTTGAAATGACATTCAAAGTAAATAATTCACCATTTGCAGGACGTGAGGGTGATTATGTCACTGCACGTCAAATCCAAGAACGTCTAGATCAACAACTTGAAACAGACGTTTCATTAAAAGTTACGCCAACTGATTCTCCTGATACATGGGTAGTTGCAGGTCGTGGTGAGTTACATTTATCTATCTTAATTGAGAATATGAGACGTGAAGGTTTTGAACTTCAAGTATCTAAGCCACAAGTTATTTTACGTGAAATTGACGGTGTTCTAAGTGAACCTTTCGAACGTGTTCAATGTGAAGTGCCTTCTGAAAATGCAGGTTCAGTAATTGAATCATTAGGTGCACGTAAAGGTGAAATGTTAGACATGTCGACTACTGATAACGGATTAACGCGTTTAATCTTTATGGTACCTGCTCGTGGTATGATTGGATACACAACTGAATTTATGTCTATGACTCGTGGATATGGTATTATCAACCATACATTCGAAGAGTTCAGACCTCGTGTTAAAGCACAAATTGGAGGTAGACGTAATGGTGCGCTTATCTCAATGGACCAAGGTCAAGCAACTGCATACGCTATCATCAATTTAGAAGATCGTGGTGTTAACTTCATGGAGCCAGGTACTGAAGTCTACGAAGGTATGATTGTTGGTGAACATAATCGTGAAAATGATTTAACTGTTAATATTACTAAAGCGAAACATCAAACAAACGTACGTTCAGCAACTAAAGATCAAACACAAACTATGAACCGACCAAGAATTCTTACGCTTGAAGAAGCTTTAGAATATATTAATGATGATGAACTAGTAGAGGTTACTCCTCAAAGTATTCGTTTAAGAAAGAAAATCTTAAATAAATCATTACGTGAAAAAGAAGCTAAACGTGTTAAACAAATGATGCAAGATGAGTAATTAAAGTTTATAACGTAAAATATAGTTTGAAGCATCAAATTTGAAAGCCAGTAAATGAAATTTTGTCATTTACTGGCTTTTTTGAGTAAAACCTAATTAAATTTACTAAAATAATTACAATTCTTCACTCTTAATAAAGTTAAACGGTTGGCGTTTGTTAAGACGTTGTTTTGGTCTATCTAAACGACTTTTACAATCATCGCACATAAAAGTTCTTATAGGATTATTTCGAAGTCGTTTGGCTTCAACCGTATTTTCATCAATTAAAACCTTTGTATCACAAATGATACACTGAACTTCACGCAAATTAGATCACCTCTATATGCGTAACATACTTAAATTCATGTGAGTATCCTTTTTCATCTGGGTTGAAAACAAAGCTGTCTACTGCATTATCATCATACATACGCTTTCCATCTTTCGCAAATTGGAAAAATAGATAAGGTAATAATTCTATTGGAACTTCAATTGAGGACTCATCATTAAATAATTTTATCGCAGTAGCATTGTCTTTTGGTTCTGCAATTTTAAAGAAAGGTGTCATATTGATTGCAAATGAATCTTCTAATACAGAACGCTTACGATATTTTATCTCTGAGTTTAAAGTAGGTGGATTCGTTTGACCTTCAAGAATCGCTCTATTCCATTCGCGATTATCTTCGAATCTAATTGGTTTCGTTCCTTCAAACACACCACTTTCAATGTCTTCAATTTTTACTTTTCTATCATCGAATATCCAAGTTGTACTATCCAAAGTGATAGGGAACTTGACTAAGCCTTTGATTTGAATCATTTTTTTGCCCACTCCCTAATTTCGTTCTAGTCATTATTTTATCACAATTAAATTCTTGTATTCACTGAATAAACTTGCTTTTTAAAAAGTAGTAAGATAAACTTTTGATATGAAGATATTTAATGATGGGGGGAGTATGTGATGCCGAAACAAACGAAGATGAGTAACGTGGCTTATGAACAATTAAATCAAGATGCTGATAGAATCTTACATTTAATTAAAGTTCAAATGGATAATTTAACTTTACCTTCATGCCCGTTATATGAAGAAGTTCTCGACACACAAATGTTTGGTTTACAAAAAGAAGTTGATTTTGCAGTTAAGCTTGGCTTAGTTGATAAAGAAGACGGCAAAAATTTAATGCTTCGTTTAGAAAAAGAATTATCTAAACTTCATGAAGCGTTTACAAATGTAAAATAACTATCGATTAAATATATAAGTAAAGTTTATTCATTTAATTTTCGTTTATAAATTTGAGTTATTTGTAATATTAATTACATACAAATTATCTCGTCATAGTGACTGAAATATTATGTTTATAATATTTTCAGTCATTTTATATTTTAAGCATTATTATCATATTAAATATAGAAATATTGAAAGTAATGAATAGATTTAAATTTAGTTTATATTTGTTAAACAACGAGCACAAAGTATATAATAGTTTAGACAGAAAATTTGGTTTAAAACGTAATTTTATTTACCATTATAATTTTAAAATTCTAGAATTGGATGATCATTTTTATGAGTAATTTAAAAAATATATTTAGATACATAGGTAGAACTGCTAAGTTCATCGATTATCCATTATTAATTACATACGTTGTTTTATGTCTTTTCGGTTTAATCATGGTTTATAGTGCAAGTATGGTTGCTGCAACTAAAGGGACGTTAACAGGTGGACTTGAAGTATCTGGCACGTATTTTTATAATAGACAACTCATTTACGTTATTATGAGTTTTATTGTCGTATTTTTTATCGCTTTTATATTGAATATTAAAATATTACAACAACCCAATATTCAAAAATGGATTATGATTATAATCTTCGTATTACTATTTTTAACACTTATTATAGGTAAAAATATTAACGGATCTAAAAGTTGGATAAATCTTGGATTTATGAACTTACAAGCATCGGAATTATTGAAAATTGCATTCATATTGTATATTTCATATGTAATAAGTAGAAAATTACCGCAAGTAAGAGAGAAAATTAAAGTAATTGCTGCGCCACTATTTTTAATAGGCGTATGCTTATTTTTAGTATTATTGCAAGGTGATATTGGTCAAACGTTGTTAATCATGATTATTATTGTTTCAATGTTTATTTTTGCAGGTATCGGTGTCCAAAAATTAGTAAGAGGACCGGTTTTGCTTATTGCAGGAAGTTTCATCGCGATTGCATTGCTCTTTATTGTAAGTGGAATGATGCCACATTATTTGAAAGCGCGTTTTAGTACATTAATGAACCCATTTAGTTCAGAAGCCGGTACAGGTTATCATTTAACTAACTCATTGATGGCAATTGGTAATGGTGGATTATTTGGTCGTGGTTTAGGCAATGGAATTATGAAACTTGGTTATTTACCAGAAGCACATACTGACTTTATATTTGCAGTCATTTGTGAGGAACTTGGTTTAGTAGGTGGATTATTCATCATTTGCTTATTATTCTTCATAGTTTATCGTGCTTTCGTATTAGCTACTAAAACACCATCATATTTCTATAAATTAATTTGTGTAGGCGTTGCTAGTTATATTGGCAGTCAGACTTTTGTCAATTTAGGTGGTATTTCAGCAACTATTCCATTAACTGGTGTACCTCTACCATTTATAAGTTTTGGTGGTTCATCAATGTTGAGTTTAAGTATCGCAATGGGTCTACTATTATTAGTCGCAAAACAAATAAAAATTGATGAAAAACGATCACAAAAAGCTAGAAAACAAAAACTAGGTATAACTAGATAATCTCTTAAATAAGGATGATAACCTTTACGTGAAATAAAGCTTAATTTCATGTAAAGGTTTTTTACATTTTTATGAAAATACAATATACAACGTCATTGTAAGTGGAGTATTATTATTTAAAATGATAATATAAAGTTATAACTAATGATAATTTTTAGTGATTACCACAGAAATATTTATTTTTAATAGTTTATTAATACGGAAATCATTTTCATTCCTTTTAGTTACTTTACAAAGTTTACAACAACTATTTAATAAATAAATATAGCTTTATTATTTGAGTTAGTATAAAATTTTATTATCTAATTAGTTAGAATATTCAAACTTTAAAAGGGGAGTGCCTTTTTTGAAAAATATAAAAAAATTATTAGTAGCTAATCGTGGCGAAATTGCAATTAGAATTTTTAGGGCAGCAACAGAATTAAATATTAAAACAGTGGCAATATACTCAAATGAAGATAAAAACGCTTTGCATAGATATAAAGCAGACGAATCTTATTTAGTAGGAAAGGATTTGGGGCCAGCCGAAAGTTATCTAAACATTGAACGTATTATAGATGTAGCTAAACGAGCTGGTGTAGATGCCATTCATCCTGGTTATGGTTTTTTAAGTGAAAATAAACAATTTGCACAACGTTGTGATGAAGAAGGAATTAAATTCATTGGTCCGCATATAGAACATTTAGATATGTTTGGAGATAAAGTGAAAGCTAGAACAACTGCAATAAATGCTAATTTGCCTGTTATTCCCGGTACAGATGGACCGATTGAAAACTTTGAAGCAGCAAAAGCATTTGCTCAAGAAGCTGGCTTTCCTTTAATGATTAAAGCTACGAGTGGTGGTGGCGGTAAAGGGATGCGTATCGTACGTGAAGAAGGAGAATTAGAAGACGCATTCCATCGAGCTAAATCTGAAGCCGAAAAGTCATTTGGTAATAGTGAAGTATATATTGAAAGATACATAGATAATCCCAAACATATTGAAGTACAAATTATTGGGGATGAATATAGTAATATTGTTCACTTATATGAACGTGATTGTTCGGTGCAACGTCGTCATCAAAAGGTAGTGGAAGTAGCTCCTTCAGTTGGCTTATCAAAAGAATTACGAGAACGAATTTGTGATGCAGCATTACAATTAATGAATAATATCAAATATGTTAACGCAGGTACGGTAGAATTCTTAGTATCAGGGGATGAGTTCTTCTTTATTGAAGTTAATCCTCGAGTTCAAGTAGAACATACAATAACTGAAATGATTACTGGTATAGATATTGTTAAAACTCAAATTTTAGTTGCTGATGGTGCTAACTTATTTGATGAACGCGTTTCTATGCCACAACAAGAAGAAATTCAAACATTAGGTTATGCAATTCAATGTCGTATAACAACTGAAGATCCATCTAATGACTTTATGCCAGATTCAGGTACTATTATCGCTTATCGATCTAGTGGTGGTTTTGGTGTACGTTTAGATGCTGGTGACGGTTTCCAAGGTGCAGAAATATCTCCTTATTATGATTCACTATTGGTTAAGTTATCAACACATGCGGTTACATTTAAACAAGCTGAAGAAAAGATGGAACGCTCTCTTCGTGAAATGCGTATACGTGGTGTGAAAACTAACATTCCGTTTCTAATTAATGTGATGCGTAATGATCAATTCCGCAGTGGGGATTATACGACTAAATTTATAGAAGAAACACCCGAATTATTTAATATTGCACCAACTCTAGATCGTGGTACAAAAACGTTAGAATATATCGGTAATGTAACGATTAACGGTTTCCCTAATGTTGAAAAAAGACTCAAACCTGATTATGAATCGACAGCTATACCACAAGTGCCACATAGTAAAATTAATACGTTGAACGGAACGAAACAGCTGCTAGATAGTAAGGGACCTAAAGCAGTAGCTGATTGGGTACGAGAGCAAAACGACGTATTAGTCACTGATACTACTTTTCGTGATGCACACCAATCACTCTTAGCAACTCGCGTTCGTACTAAGGATATGATGAATATTGCTTCTAAAACTGCTGAAGTGTTTAAAGATAGTTTCTCTTTAGAAATGTGGGGAGGCGCAACATTTGATGTCGCTTACAACTTTTTAAAAGAAAATCCATGGGAACGACTTGAAAGATTACGTAAAGCAATTCCCAATATTTTATTCCAAATGTTATTACGTGCTTCAAATGCAGTTGGCTATAAAAATTATGCTGATAATGTGATTGAAAAGTTCGTAAAAGAAAGTGCGAATGCAGGCGTAGATGTCTTTAGAATTTTCGACTCACTTAACTGGGTAGATCAAATGAAAGTTGCAAATGAAGCGGTTCAAAATGCAGATAAGATTTCTGAAGGTGCAATCTGTTATACCGGTGATATATTAAATCCTGAACGTTCAAATGTATTTACACTTGAATACTATGTAAAATTAGCAAAAGAACTTGAACGTGAAGGGTTCCATATCTTAGCAATTAAAGACATGGCAGGATTGTTAAAACCTAAAGCAGCATATGAACTTATCGGAGAATTAAAATCTGCGATAAATTTACCGATACATTTACACACACACGATACAAGTGGAAATGGTCTACTTATCTATAAAGAAGCGATAGATGCAGGTGTAGATATCATTGATACAGCTGTTGCTTCAATGAGTGGTTTAACAAGTCAACCTAGCGCCAATTCGTTGTATTATGGATTAAATGGTTTTAATCGAAATCTAAGAGCAGATATTGAAGGATTAGAAGAACTCAGTCACTATTGGAGTACTGTGCGTCCATACTACAGTGACTTTGAAAGTGACATTAAGTCTCCTAACACCGAAATTTATCAACATGAAATGCCTGGTGGACAATATTCAAATTTAGGGCAACAAGCAAAAAGTTTAGGTTTAGGTGAACGTTTCCACGAGGTCAAAGATATGTATCGACGTGTTAATTTCTTATTTGGCGATATCGTAAAAGTAACGCCATCATCTAAAGTTGTAGGTGATATGGCCCTTTATATGGTGCAAAATGACTTGGATGAGCAATCAGTCATCAAAGAAGGCCATAAGTTAGACTTCCCTGAATCGGTTGTATCTTATTTCAAAGGTGATATAGGTCAGCCAGTCAATGGCTTTAATAAGGAATTGCAAGATGTCATCCTCAAAGGTCAACAACCACTAACAGAACGTCCAGGTGAGTATTTAGATCCTGTGAATTTTGATGAAATCAGACAAGAACTTGAAGCAAAAGATTATGGTGAAGTGACTGAACAAGATGTAATCAGTTATGTATTATATCCAAAAGTATTTGATCAGTTTATGCAAACAAAACAACAATATGGTGACTTATCATTATTAGATACGCCAACGTTCTTCTTCGGTATGCGTAATGGTGAAACAGTTGAAATAGAGATTGATACTGGTAAACGATTAATTATTAAACTTGAAACAATTAGTGAGCCGGATGAAAATGGTTATCGAACAATTTATTATGTTATGAATGGTCAAGCACGTCGTATTTCTATAAAAGATGAAAATATTAAAACAAATACAAACTTGAAACCTAAAGCTGACAAATCAAATCCTAATCATATTGGTGCTCAAATGCCTGGTTCGGTAACTGAAGTTAAAGTTACAGTTGGTGAAGAAGTAAAAGTAAACCAACCTTTATTAATTACAGAAGCGATGAAGATGGAGACAACGATTCAAGCACCATTCAATGGAACTATAAAACAAGTAACGGTTGTAAACGGCGATGCGATTGCAACAGGGGACTTACTAATTGAAATTGAAAAAGCAGATTAAAATCAAAATTTATTTTAAAAATGAGCTGATTAATAGATTTCATATTGAAGTTTGAATAGATTGAGTCAGTGGAGTAATAAATATTTATAAACGTCATCGTTAATAAAATTTTAAAATAAAAAGGAGATGTGAATGAACCATTCACATCTCCTTTTATACTAATAGGTTATTTGATTTTTTCACTTCTAATGGTACGTAGCATTAACATAATAAAGTAAGCTATCATACCGAATAATATTGTGATAAATAAAGCGTGTAAAAGTGCAATGAATAAATTTACATTAGTCATTACAGATAGAGCCCCAGTAATTACTTGTAAGATGATAAGGATAAATGCAGTTGTATACCCATATCGAATTGTTCTATTCTCAGAGTAATTTTTAACTGCATGAATAAACGTTATCATTATCCAGAAGAACGTTATAAATGCCATACCACGATGCGCAAATTGTACCCAATCTTGCTCTGTATGTGGAATGATGTCATGGAAAGGTAAAGGCCAGCCTCCATATGCTAAACTTGCTTTTGCATGTCTAACTAAAGCACCAGTATAAATCGTTAAATATACAATACCTGTCATCATCCATGTTAATTTTCTTAATGGCTTTCTGATATATAGTTCATCAGCTTCATATTTTTTATCGACTTCAAAAATGATAAGCATTAAAACAAACACTGAAGAGAAACTGATTAAAGATATACCGAAGTGCAGTGCTAATACGTATGAATTTTGTTGCCAAATGACAGCTGCTGCACCAATCAATGCTTGAACTAGTAAAAATGCAATACTAATAATTGCTAATGGCTTTACCTCTCTAATATAGCCAATATGTTTCCATGCTGTAATAGCTAACCACAGTACAACGATTAATGATAAACCAGAGACGGCACGATGACTTAATTCGATAATTGTATCGATGGGTAAATTTTGAGGGAGTAATGCACCGTGACATAAAGGCCAAGATGATCCACATCCATCTTCCGAGCCGGTCTTAGTAACTAATGCACCACCAAGTTGTACAAATGCCATTATGATAGTTGCTAATACAGATAACCACTTAAGGTTTCGTTTGTTAAACAATGTTATACACCCCATCATTAATCAAGAGTATTTTGATAATGTAGATAAATTAGTACTGAATGCTCTTAATTAATGTCTATTTTTATTACAATTTTATTATTAAAATAATTATACAACAATAGGAACTAACAAAAAATTAGTGAAGTAGAATGTCGTTAAAGTGTCACAATTAAATTTGATATAAACTAGTCAATTTTTAGTAATTGCTATATCATAGTATTATATGAAAATTTTAAGGAGGGGGATCATGAGCAAAGAGCAAACTTTGTCACAACCATCGAGCCGTGTATCGTTTAAAGAGTTACAACAAATTATTAAGATGGGTTTAGTTCAAGGTAACTTAATTCCTGCATTTGCAGGTGCTTGGTTAGCTGTTGTGATGAGCAATCATTCCTTCCTATCGTCAATACCTCAAATTCTATTAATGTTGATTGGATCAACATTAATTATGGGTGGCGCTTGTGCATTAAATAATTATTATGATCAAGATATTGACCGAATAATGCCAAGTAAGCAAAATAGACCGACAGTTAATGATAGAATTTCAGATAAAAATTTATTAATTTTAAGTTTTGGTATGATGTTAGTAGGAGAAGCTTGTTTATTCTTATTAAATGTACCATCAGGTGTACTAGGACTCATCGGCATTGTGGGTTATGTGTCTTATTATTCAATTTGGTCTAAAAGACATACAACTTGGAACACAGTAGTAGGGAGTTTTCCGGGTGCAGTACCACCATTAATTGGTTGGGTTGCTATTGATGGAAATATAAGTCTTATTGCAATTGCATTATTTTTAGTTGTTTTTTGTTGGCAACCAATTCATTTCTATGCTTTAGCAATTAAACGAAGTGATGAATATTCATTAGCTAATATACCTATGTTACCATCTGTTAAAGGATTTAAACGTACTAGAATAAGTATGTTTATCTGGTTAGTCTTTTTACTTCCACTACCATTTCTATTATCAAGTCTCGGAACAACATTTGTAGTATTAGCGACATTGCTTAATTTAGGTTGGCTATATGTTGGTTTAACTTCTTTTAAGAAAGCGACAGATCAAACTAAATGGGCAACAAAAATGTTTATTTACTCCCTAAATTATTTAGTAGTATTTTTCGTTTTAGTTGTTGTTATCTCACTGATAAAAATGATTTAAAATATACAAATTAAATAAGGATGAAACATATGAATTTACCAATTCTACCGACGATTAGTACAAGTTGTATTGTGATTAGTGCTATCTTTGTTGCCATTGGATGGTGGCAAATCTGGCATAGAGATATAGATAAGCACAAGAAAACAATGTTATGGGCAGCAATCTTTGCATTAGCTTTCTTTATTATCTATGCATCAAGAACTATATTTATAGGTAATACAGATTTCGGGGGACCAGACTCAGTTAGAACGTATTATAAAATTTTCTTAATTTTCCACATTAATTTAGCTACAATTGGTGGCGTTCTAGGGTTAATTCAAATTATTACAGCATATAAAGATAAATTTAAATGGCACAGAAAAGCAGGTCCAATTGCATCAGTTATATGGTTCTTTACAGCTATCACTGGTGTAGCAGTTTACTTACTTTTATATGTATTTTACCCAGGTGGAGAAACGACTTCACTAATTAAAGCAACATTAGGATTATAATCGAATTTATTGTAACAAATTAAATACAAATTGATTGAGACTAAGACGTCATTGTCTTAGTCTTTTTTGTAACATCAATATTAATTTATTTGTAAAAGGATGACTTGGTAAAAGTAGTAATGTTAAGTAGGATGTCTTGATTAATAAAATAGTTATTTTGTACAATAGATATAATTCAAAATAGGTGGGTGAAAGATGGCAAAATTAATAATTAAAGTTTTAGGTGTAATATTTTTAGTATTATTTCTTATATATTTATTTTACTCACCAAGACTTAAATTTGATGTATTAGAAAATCCCAATAAAACTGTTTCAACTAATCATTCAGAACAAGCGCCTAAGACACATAACACCAGTGAAAATCCATCACCAAAAGAGGGTGTAGGTACTTGGATTGGTAAAGATATAGATGATTTAACTGATAAATTTGGTCAAGCAAGTCGTACATATCCATTTAAAGGGCACTATATGAATTACGTATTTAAAAAAGATGAACAATATTATATTGTTTCAACTAAAGAAAATAAAATAAAATCAGTTTATGCAACGGGAAGTAAAGCTAATGTTGCCCCTTTAAAAATTAATGAGAGTGCATCACATATTTTTGAAAATACAAGTATTAACCCGGACCCTTCTATTAAAGTGAATGGTCAAAGTTATAATTTCGAATTATCTGATGAAGATATAAAAACACAAACATTGATTAAATATGGAAATGTTTTTGCACAAGTTTATGTGGATCAACAATCGAATCAAATTATGGGTATTCGCTTTCTTGATAAAGAAGCACTAGCATTTCTTAAGCCATATCCTTTAGCTAATGAATCTGATGATAACTATAATGAAGAAGATTTTGATAGAGCTAAGAAAGATAATCTTCCTTATGAACAAAATCCTAATCAATTAATGACGCTATATGAAATTACGAATGAGATGAGAAAGTTAAAAAATATTAAACCACTAAAAGTCAATTCAGATATAGCTCACATTGCATCAGTAAACTTATATGAAGCAACAGGTTCTAATGATGTTGAATTTAC
This sequence comes from Staphylococcus sp. GDX7P312P, assembly GCF_008385775.1. Taxonomy (NCBI): domain Bacteria; kingdom Bacillati; phylum Bacillota; class Bacilli; order Caryophanales; family Staphylococcaceae; genus Staphylococcus; species Staphylococcus sp. GDX7P312P. The sequence continues at coordinate 14,377 of NZ_VUKI01000016.1, forward strand.
TGAGGATGCTTTGAAAAGCCAATTAAGCAACGAAAACATTTCATTTATTTCTACAAGCCAAAATGTCGGATATGATTTTGATGATGTACCGACACTAATTCATAGTTGGATGAATTCTGATATGCACCGTTCTAGAATGTTGAATACTAAATATGAGGAAATGGGCGGAGAAGTTATGAAAGATTATTATTCACTTATTTTTCTAGAGAAATAATCTATTTATGAAAGGGGAACCATACATTGTATACAGAAGAAACAATGTCAATTCTTGATGATATAGAAGGACTATCGGATATGATTGTTCAATCTGAACTTTATCATGATTTTCGCGCAGCACAAGAGATGCTAAACAATGATGATGAAGCACATCTTATGTATCAGGCTTTTTTGAAATCTAAAGTTGCTTATGATGAAGTTATGCGTTTTGGGAAATATCATCCTGATTATCAAAAGGTTATGTTAGAAACAAGAAGACGTAAAAGAGCTTATGAAATGTTACCAGTCGTCATGGATTACAAATCTAAAGAGGTAGCTCTACAAAATTTAATTGATGAAGTAGTAAGTAAAATAGCATTTTCAGTTTCGGAAAATGTCAAAATTGAAGCGGGAAATCCATTCTTTAAAACAGGTCATGATGGATGTGCGACAGGTGGTACTTGTAATTGTAGTTTGTCATAAAATAAGGAGAAAGAAATCAAATGCAATATGATTTCTTTCTCCTTTTACTTTATAGCGCGTTTATTTCTCAATGTTGAGACTTGATTTGAATTGTTTACCTAAATCTGGGCGATCTGTTACTAAAGTATGAACACCTTTATGATATAAATCGGTCATAAGGTCAGTGCTATTAATTCCGTAAAATCCAGGCACTATATTTAATAAGTTTAACCATTGAATAAAACGTTTAGAAGTCAATGGAATACCTTTAAATTGGGTCGGCATTTGAAATGTATCAGCAACGGGTTGATACTTATTTCCTAATCCTAAATTAAATTTGATAAATCCTTCTGCAACTTCTTTTTGACTTGCTCCAATAGCAACTTGTCCTTTACTTAATTCTCTAAAGCGATCATTTTGTTCTTTGTAGAAGCTAGTTACAAGTACGCGATCTTGTGCTTGATTATTAATAATATCTTCATACATTTTTGTTGGCGCAACTGTTCCTTCATAACTATCTGGTGCATCTTTTAAATCAACATTAATATACATATTAGGATACATTTTTAAAAGCTCATCAAAAGTTAAAATTTTTGCTTTTTGATGACCGCGATATGGAAATTGGCCATTAATATCTTTAAAGTGATAACCAGCATCTAAACGCTTTAATTCTGAAACTCTATGATCACTTACTTTGCCTGAACCATTTGTAGTACGATCTACAGTGGCATCGTGAAAGACAATTAGTTTTTCATCTTTAGTAAGTCGAACATCCGTTTCAAAACCATCTAACTTGTTAGCGACGGCGTTATCGAATGCCAATTGTGTTTGCTCAGGTCTCACTGCCATGCCGCCTCTATGTGCAAAAATGTATGGTGCCTTATCATTAAAGAATTTAGGGATTTCTTTAGTTTTATTTACTTTACTACCTTTATTTATAAAAAATAAGCTACCCAAAAAGCTAACGCTCGCTAAACTTAAATTAAGAATCCATCGTTTTTTTGATCGTCATTTATATTGCCTCCTTGTTATTATTGAATTAAGCGTACCAAACTTCACACCAACGAAAAAGTAAATAGCTATTTGATACACAGGGATACAGTTCATGGGATTAAAGGATTTTATAATATAAATAGTCGTGGTATAGTTATTATGCATAATAAATGGAGTGTGTATAGTATGGAATTAATTCCAAGAGTGAGTTTGATCGTTTATTTAAAACATATTAAGCATGAGCGTCAAATTAGAAAGTATGGACATATTATTTATACGAATAAGCAACGTAAATATGTTGTATTGTATGTTAATGAAAATGACGCAGATGCAATTGTTCATAAATTAATGAAACTAAAATACGTTGTGGATATAGACGGATCACCTTATAAATATTTGAAAAAAACTTATGAAAAAGAAAAACATGAAATTCTATAATTTTATTGCATGGGTGGAATCCAATTTTGTAGTCGTAATACACTTATCAAATACTTAAAGTATTGGTCTAACGTGTGGAACGCTTCTGGTGGTTGTACATCTATACCGAATATAGGTACATTATATTGATTTGCTTGATTATTAATGAGTTCAAATTTTTTATTACTGTCAGGATATGGATATTTAAGCGCATCAAGCATGATGTACATAGCTTGGAAATGATTACCTGAAGTTGGATTCATAATCATTGCAACTGATGAAAGTTGTTTTGAAGATTGTGGTGTATGAAAGTATACAATTTTATTTATCCGGAGATGGTTGTATTCTATTAAGGTATTAAATTCAAATAGGTCTGTTAATCCTTCTCCCAATACGATAAATGACTGTTTCATAATATAATCCTTCTCCTTTTTACAACAAATTATAATAAATAACCTAGAGAAATGGAAGTGTAAGTCAAGATGAGAGTTATTGCTGGAAAACATAAAAGTAAAGCCTTAGAAAGTTTAGAAGGTCGTAATACACGTCCAACTATGGATAAAGTGAAAGAAGGTATATTTAATAGCTTACAAGAAGTACATGGTTTAGGTTTAGACTTATTCGCTGGAAGTGGCGCATTAGGTATTGAAGCATTATCTCGTGGTATGGAAAAAGTCATATTTGTAGATCAAAATTTTAAAGCTGTTAAAGTGATACAAGCTAATTTAAATCAATTAGACCTACGTGATCAATCTGAGGTTTATAAAAATAATGCTGATCGTGCACTGAAAGCTTTAAATAAGAGAGAGATTCAATTTGACTATATTTTTCTTGACCCTCCATATAATAAAGGTTTGATTGATAAAGCTTTAGAGCAAATTGCAGAGTTTAATTTATTGAAAGAAAATGGTATCATCATTTGTGAGTTTAGCAATCATGAGCAAATCAACACAAATGGATTTAAAGTGATTAAACAATATCACTATGGTCTTACTGATACTTTGTTACTAGAAAAAGGAGAGCAAAATGGCTAAAACGAAGGCGGTCATTCCTGGTAGTTTTGATCCTATTACATATGGACACATCGATATCATCGAGAGAAGTGCAGGGCGCTTTGATGAATTACATATTTGTGTGTTAAAGAATAGTAATAAAACTGGGACGTTTAATATTGACGAGCGAATGGCATTAATTGAAGAATCTGTAAAACATTTATCAAATGTTGAAGTACATAATTATAACGGTTTGTTAGTAGATTTTTGTGACAAAATTGGTGCTCAAACAATCATTAGAGGCTTGAGAGCAGTCAGTGATTTTGAGTATGAATTGAGACTAACATCAATGAATAAAAAACTAAATAGTAATGTAGAAACGATGTATATGATGACTAGTACAAACTATTCTTTTATTAGTTCGAGCGTCGTAAAAGAAGTGGCGCAATATAAAGCTGATATATCAGATTTTGTACCTCCAAATGTCGAGAAAGCATTAAAAGAAAAATTTAAAAAGTAATAGATGAGGTTAAAATGATTGCACTCAGAATTGTACGAGGCAAATTTAATTTGTATAGGTCTACATTTAATCCGCATATGCCGACTAGGACTGAGAAAAAGCTTTAAATTAAGCATTTCTCAGTCCTAGTTCTTTTTATTAATTATCACAGGTGTATTAAAATCGTTAGCCCTTTGACCAGATATTAAATTATAAATATGAGTTGCTTTAATTTCATTTTTAAATAAAGAGGCAGTTTCCTTGTTAATATTTGTTACATAAAAGCGATTAGGGAATTGTTTTTTTAAGTGTTTTAAATACTGTTGCCCTCTTTGATTCATGCCTAGAATTCGCACTCCTCGAATTTCATCATCAAAATCACTTTTGTTAATATTTAGTAATATTTGCATCAGAACGCGCTGTATGTGCGTGTATGTGAAACGTTTAGTTTTAATTAAGGACATAAACGTGTCGAAATCTTGCGCATTTTGTATGTTTGATTTGAGACGATGTTCAAAGCCCTCAGACATGGTATAAATGTGTGATAATTCTTCAGAGGAACGACTTAAAATATTATATTTAATAAAATTAAACGTTTGCTCCTTTAAAAGGTGAGGCGTTTCATATAACTGCTTTATATCTGATGGTACGACATCTTTCCAGGTGTTTTCTTTATTTAATAAAGCGTGTCTAATAGCTGAGCCACTTGCGAAACTGTCATGTTTAATCTCTTGATCGTGATGTGCAGTAGATTGACGTTGAATAGCGATTCTTTTTATAGTTGGAGCTATATTGTTAATGGCCTTTATGTATGCTACACCAAGTATATTGTTAGGAGAACGTAACACTTGTTGATCATCAATTAGGTCATGTACAATTTTGGCGTAAGTGTTCCCTTGTTTAATTAAATCTTGAAAATATGACGATTGTTCAAGCGAGTTAATATTAGATGCTACGTTCTCTAGACGTGAAATGTCATTGATTTCACTACCAAATGCAATAGTATCAATATCTAAATAGTGAGCTACTTTAATTGCAAAAGTTGCAAAATAATCACTCGATGAAAGACTAGCAATCGCTGGAAGTTCAACAACTAAATCAACGCCTAACAAAGCCATCTTTGTTCTCAAGAATTTATTATAAATTGCTGGCTCGCCACGCATGACGAAATTGCCACTCATAATTGCAATACTTATCTTCGCGTCGGACTGTAACTTAGATTGTTGAGCGTGATATAAATGGCCATTATGAAATGGATTATATTCTGTGATTAGTCCAACACTTTTCATTTGCAATTCATCCTTTCGATATTCATTATTAGTATTGTAACAGATGAAAGTATGTTAAGAAAAAATCTTGACAACTTATACTTGTAAAGTTAAAATAAATTTTGTGTTTGTTAGAGGTGAAGCCATATGAAATGGTCAATAACGCAATTAAGAAAATATCAAGGTAAGCCATTTGAATTCAATCAAACGGCAAATTTTGAACATTTAATAGAACCTTTAGGCTTGATTGATTTATCAGAAATCAATGTTGAAGGTGAATTAACCGTTAAAGCCAATGAAGTTATTGCAGATATTCATTTAACTGGAACATATACAATGCCTTGTGCACGTACGCTTGTACCTGTAGAAGTTCCTTTAGATGTAAGGACATCTGAAATATTTGATTTGGAAGGTTATGATAGTTATACCGATGAAGAAGTAGAAGAGGATGAACACTATCATCTAGCTACTGATGGTATGATTAATATTCGAGACATTGCTGAAGAATTGGTAATCATTGAGAAACCGATGAGAGCTTTCTCTGAGAATAGCGATCAGATGCTTACAGAAGGTAATGGTTGGGAAGTTATTGACGAAGATCAAATGATCGAACTTGAAAAAGAAAAAGACAATGATGATTCCCAAACGCAACAAGTTGATCCTAGGCTTCAAAAATTACAACAATTATACGATAAAGAGTAATAGCAGGTTGTTTTAAATTATTGTATAATGATTTAATGACCTAACACTTAAGATATGTGTTTAATATTAAGGAGGATATATCATGGCAGTACCAAAAAGAAGAACGTCTAAAACTAGAAAAAACAAACGTCGTACTCACTTCAAAATTTCAGTACCTGGTATGACTGAATGCCCAAGTTGTGGAGAATACAAATTATCTCACCGCGTATGTAAAAACTGTGGTTCTTACAACGGTGAAGAAGTCGTTTCTAAATAATCGACTTAATGATTTTAGTGAAGCATGGACAATTTAATTTTGTTCGATGCTTCTTTTTTTATCAATAATCAAATTTTATAATAATCGGCGATAAAAATGGTTATACATATAATGTTTAAGTTTCCATTATAATCGATTTAGTTATGTTAATATAAATTAGTAAACAACATCAATAATAGCTACTATAAAATGGAGAACTATATGGAACAAATTACGTCAGCACAAAATAGTAAGATAAAAAATGCGAATAAATTAAAGAAAAAGCGAGATCGTGATAAAACTGGACAAGCATTGATTGAAGGTATTCATTTAATCGAAGAAGCTTACCAAAGCGGCATTGTCATTAAGCAACTATTTGTAATTGAACCAAATAGAACAGATGAAGCGCTTAAGGATTATGCTGAAGAGACATTTGAAATTAATATGAAAGTTGCAGAATCATTATCAGGTACGATAACACCTCAAGGTTTTTTTGCTGTAATTGAAAAGCCTAAATATGATGTTACGCAAGCAAAACAAGTATTATTAATCGATCGCATTCAAGATCCGGGTAATCTAGGCACATTAATTCGTACTTCTGATGCAGCGGGAATAGATTTGATTGTAATGGAAAAAGGTACAGCCGATCCATATCAAGACAAGGTTTTACGAGCAAGTCAAGGTAGTGTATTTCATATTCCGGTTATTACCGCAGATTTGAAAACATTTATCGCTGATTTTAATGGACCAGTTTATGGTACTGCACTTGAGAATGCGCAACCATATAAGGAGGTAGCATCTCAAGATATATTTGCCTTATTACTAGGTAATGAAGGTGAAGGTGTGAACAAGGCATTATTAAATGAAACATCACAAAATTTAACAATACCAATTTACGGCAAGGCGGAAAGCTTAAACGTAGCTATTGCTGGAAGTATTTTACTTTATCATTTGAAAGGTTGACCCTGAGAAATAAAATCGGCTATACTTAGATGTACACAATAATCAATGTAAATTAATAACTTATGTTATAAAAATTGAAAATATTACCGATAAAAAGACCTTAACTGATATAAAGTGTTGTACAGGGAGAGTAAACGTGACTGCAATTTACTCCAACATATATTAGTTTCTTTCATCTTTTTGGTTACTTAAAGAAATTTAAGTCGGAGTACGTCTTCGTTACCAACGTATACAAGTGTATGCATATGCATAAATTTGGGTGGTACCACGGAAAGACTTTCGTCCCAGTTTTGGGATGGAAGTCTTTTTTTATGAAGAAATGTTAACAATAAATAGTGAATATAATGTGAGAGGTGTAAGTCAATGACTCAAAACGATTCAATGGCAGAATTAAAACAACAAGCACTTGTTGATATTAATGAAGCTCAAAATGAACGCGAATTACAAGATGTTAAAGTTAAATACTTAGGTAAAAAAGGCTCAGTAAGTGGATTAATGAAAAATATGAAAGATTTACCTAATGAAGAAAAGCCAGCATATGGTCAAAAAGTAAATGAACTACGTCAAACAATTCAAAAAGAATTAGATAAGAAGCAAGAATTGTTAAAAAACGAAAAACTAAATCAACAATTAGCAGAAGAAACTATCGATGTAACATTGCCAAGTCGACAAATTAGTATAGGTTCTAAACATCCTTTAACACGAACAGTTGAAGAAATTGAAGATTTATTCTTAGGTCTAGGTTACGAAATTGTTGATGGCTATGAAGTAGAACAAGATTATTATAACTTTGAAGCTTTAAATTTACCTAAATCCCATCCGGCACGTGATATGCAAGATAGTTTTTATATTACTGATGAAATCTTAATGCGTACACACACATCTCCAGTACAAGCACGCACAATGGAAAAACGCAATGGACAAGGACCAGTTAAAATTATTTGTCCTGGTAAAGTTTATCGCCGTGATTCAGATGATGCGACACATAGTCATCAGTTCACACAAATTGAAGGACTTGTTGTTGATAAAAACATTAAAATGAGTGATTTAAAAGGAACATTAGAATTAGTGGCGAAAAAATTATTCGGTGCAGACCGTGAAATTCGATTACGTCCTAGTTACTTCCCATTCACTGAACCTTCTGTAGAAGTGGACGTATCATGTTTCAAATGTAAAGGTAAAGGCTGTAACGTATGTAAACATACAGGATGGATTGAAATTTTAGGTGCGGGTATGGTGCACCCGAATGTACTTGAAATGGCCGGATTCGATTCCAATGAGTATTCTGGTTTCGCATTTGGTATGGGTCCTGACCGTATCGTGATGTTGAAATATGGTATTGAAGATATTCGTCATTTCTATACAAATGATGTTCGATTCCTTGAACAATTTAAAGCTGTTGAAGATAGAGGTGAAGCATAATGTTGATTTCTAATGAATGGTTAAAAGATTACGTAGATGCAGGGGTTAAGGTTGAAGATTTAGCAGAACGTATTACCCGTACAGGTATTGAAGTAGATGACATGATTGATTATACAAAAGATATTAAAAATCTAGTGGTCGGCTATATTCAATCAAAAGAAAAGCATCCTGATGCAGATAAATTAAATATTTGCCAAGTAGACATTGGTGAGGAAGCACCTGTTCAAATCGTTTGCGGTGCACCAAATGTAGATGCTGGTCAACACGTCATTGTCGCGAAAGTTGGTGGTCGCTTACCAGGAGGCATTAAAATTAAACGTGCTAAATTACGTGGTGAGCGTTCAGAAGGTATGATTTGTTCATTACAAGAAATTGGTATTTCAAGTAATGTGGTACCTAAAGCATATGAAAATGGTATTTTTGTCTTTCCGACAGAAGTTGAGCCAGGAACGGATGCATTAACAGCATTATATTTAAATGATCAAGTGATGGAATTTGATTTAACACCGAATCGCGCGGACGCATTAAGTATGGTTGGGACTGCGTATGAAGTAGCTGCGTTGTATCAAACTGAAATGACGAAACCAACTACTAAGAGTAATGAAATTTCAGAATCTGCAAGAAATGAATTATCAGTAACAATCAATAATCCTGAAAAAGTCCCTTATTATAGTGCGCGTGTTGTTAAAAACGTAAGCATAGAACCATCTCCAATTTGGATGCAAGCACGTTTAATAAAAGCAGGCATACGACCTATTAATAATGTTGTAGATATTTCAAACTATGTTTTATTAGAATATGGTCAACCGTTACACATGTTTGATCAAGATCATATCGGCTCTAAAGAAATTGTTGTACGACAAGCGAAAGATGAAGAGACAATGACTACATTAGACAATAATGAGCGCAAGCTAGTAGACACTGATATCGTTATTTCTAATGGTCAAGAACCTATTGCATTGGCAGGCGTAATGGGTGGCGACTTTTCAGAAGTAACTGAACAAACTACTAACGTGGTAATAGAAGGTGCAATATTCGACCCAGTATCAATTCGTCACACTTCACGTCGTTTAAACTTACGTAGTGAAGCCTCTAGTCGTTTTGAAAAAGGTATCGCAACAGAATTTGTTGACGAAGCGGTTGACAGAGCATGTTACTTATTACAAGAATTAGCTTCTGGTGAAGTACTAAAAGATAGAGTATCTTCAGGAGATTTAGGATCATTTGTGACACCAATCGATATTACAGCTGAAAAGGTAAACAAAACAATTGGTTTTAATTTGTCTAATGACGAAATTCAAGCTATCTTTAAACAATTAGGTTTCGAAACAACATTAAAAGGCGAAACATTAACGGTCAATGTGCCTTCACGTCGTAAAGATATTACTATTAAAGAAGACTTAATTGAAGAAGTCGCACGTATTTATGGTTACGATGAAATCCCTTCATCATTACCAGTATTTGGCAAAGTAACAAGTGGAGAATTAACGGATCGTCAACATAAAACACGTACCGTTAAAGAAACGCTTGAAGGTGCTGGATTGAACCAAGCAATCACATATTCATTAGTTTCTAAAGATCATGCTAAGGACTTCGCACTTCAAGAACGTCCAACAATCAGTTTATTAATGCCTATGAGTGAAGCACATGCTACTTTACGTCAGAGCTTATTACCGCATTTAATTGAAGCAACTGCATATAATGTAGCTCGTAAAAATAAAGATGTTAGATTATATGAAGTTGGTCGTGTATTCTTTGGCAATGGTGAAGGCGAACTTCCAGATGAAGTTGAATATTTAAGTGGTATTTTAACTGGAGAATATGCTGTTAATGCTTGGCAAGGTAAAAAGGAAGAAATTGACTTCTTTATCGCTAAAGGAGTTGTAGACCGAGTTGCGGAAAAATTAAATTTAGAATTTAGTTATAAAGCTGGAAAAATTGAAGGTTTACATCCAGGACGTACAGCGATTGTATCTTTAGAAGGACAAGACATTGGTTTCATTGGTGAATTACACCCACAAGTTGCAGCAGATAATGATTTAAAACGCACGTATGTGTTTGAATTAAATTATGATGCAATGATGCAAGTAGCGGTTGGATATATTAATTATGAACAAATTCCTAAATTCCCTGGTGTGACAAGAGATATTGCATTAGAAGTTAATCATGATGTACCTTCTTCTGAATTGAAACAAATTATTCATAATAATGGTGAAGACATCTTACAAAGTACATTAGTATTTGATGTTTATGAAGGTGAACATTTAGAAAAAGGCAAAAAATCAGTAGCAATCCGACTAAATTATTTAGACACAGAAGACACTTTAACTGATGAACGCGTATCTAAAATTCATGATAAGATTTTGGAAGCATTACAAGCTCAAGGTGCTACAATTAGATAATGAAATGAAAGAGACGAATTCTGTATTAATGGAATTCGTCTCTTTATAAATTTATTTATATTTTTTAGTCACTAAATTTTGGGCTTTTTCTCGATTTTTAAAATGTTTTTTTGAGATCATATCTAACGTTTCTATTCCATGTTTATCAATAATTTGAGCAGCTATCAAATCTACTTTATTACTAGCACCTTTAGGGATATCTTGTTTCATTTTATGTGATATATGATCCATATGTTTAACAAAGGCGTATCTTGAAATAATACTAGCAGCTGCGATTGCTAATGATTTAGATTCACCTTTCGTTTCAAATTTAGTTTTTTCTGGGTAAGGTAGTGAACTTAAAGCATAGCGTTGATAAACACCACGTACTGCAAATTGATCAATTACGATATAATTTAACTCATTGCAATTAATTTTTTGGGTGACGTTTTTGATAGCTTCATTATGTAATACAGCTTTCATTTTAACTTGGGACCAACCAATAGCCTGCCTATCGTTATATTTTGGATTATCAAGCGTTAAAAGTGAATGAGGAATAAATGTAATCAATTGTTCAGCAAGATCGATTATTTTTTGATCATTTAATTTTTTTGAATCATCCACACCAAGTGTTTTTAAAATTTTAACATTCTCCTTAGAAACATAAGCAGCACAAACAGTTAGAGGGCCGAAGTAGTCACCACTTCCTGCTTCATCACTTCCTATACAATTATAATGATTATAAGCTAATGTTTCACCTGAAGATTGGTTAGAAGATGATGAATGCTTGGAAGTAGTGGTATGATCTGGAAGTAATTGTTGGGCAACAGCTTCCGCATTTTTTCCTTGAAACATGACTTTGCCTGAATTATAAATATTTATCACAGATTGTTTGTATTTAGTTCTCGCTTTCATTCCTGGAGGTAATTGAGATGTTTCAAATGTAATTTGTTGTAAGAGATGTTGGATTTCAGATTCTGATAATTTATGAACGACGTTTGCCATAAGCTAGTTGATCCTCACTTTTAAAAATATAATAAAACATAGATAAGCATAACATATTAAGGACATTCATCAGAACAGTTATATAGTTCAAATTTACATTAATTAAAATGATTACGCGTTAGCTACTTACCAAACAACATATCCTAATGTATAATAAGTTGTGATATTCTACTACATAAATTGCGTAAAGTGCATACTAAATTGAAGTACAAGATGAGGTGGTTATTTACATGTAACCATTGATAGGCTTAAAGAATAAATAATGTCAGGAGTTATTGCTATGGGAGAATTTAGAAATCGAATCAATGTCACGATTAACGATCAGAATTATACTATCATTGGTGAAGACAGCCCCGAGCATATTCGTTACGTAGCACATTTAGTTGATGAAAAGTTAAAAGAAATGGGACGTAAATCAACAGGATTAGATACTACAAGAAAATCAATCCTAACAGCGGTTAATATTATGCATGAAAAGGTCAAATTAGAAGAAGAAAACCGTAAACTATTACAAGAAATTCAACAATTAAAACAACGAGAAGAATAGATGATTATTGATTTTACGATAGCTATTATAATTGTGTATGGTCTTATTATAGGGTATAGAAGAGGGGTATGGTTGAATAGTTTACATTTATTTTCAACGATAGTCTCATTAGTTATAGCACATCAATTTTATCAGCGAATTAGTTCGCAGTTAATTGTATTTATACCTTTTCCAAAGACAATTGCATATGATATGAAGTATGCTTTTCATTTTAATGATTTGCAGCAACGCTTTGATACAATTATTGCATTTTTACTAATTGCCTCACTTTGTAAGTTGATTTTATATCTTATAATAATTACTTTTGATAATATAGTTACGTATCGAATGATTAACCAAATCAGTAGACTATTTGGTAGTTTAATAAGTGTAGTGATGGCAGTCGTTGCAATACAGTTATCAATCTATGTGCTAGCATTGTATCCAATTGAGTGGTTACAACACAATTTACAACATGCGTACATAGGCAAACTTATCTTGTTTCATACACCATTTTTCTCGTCTTATATTTTAAATTTATAAAACAAAACTGATATAAGGTCAGGACAAGGCTACTTTGTTAAATGTCCTGGTCTTCTTTTTATGGAGTGATTGGAATGACAAAAAAAGATGTAATTCAATTATTAGAAAAAATTGCTATATATATGGAATTAAATGGGGAAAATACGTTTAAAGTATCAGCGTATAGAAAAGCAGCTCAAAGCTTAGAAATTGATGAAAGACCACTTGATGAAATTGAGGATGTTACTGAATTAAAAGGTATTGGTAAAGGTGTAGGGGAAGTCATTGATGAATATCGTAAAACAGGTGAATCAAGTTATTTAAAAGAATTACAACAACTTGTTCCAGAAGGCTTGATTCAATTAATGAAGATTCAAGGATTAGGTAGTAAAAAAATAGCTAAATTATATAAAGAACTTAATATTACAGATAAAGAAAGTTTACAATTGGCTTGTGAAAGTGGAAAAGTAAGCGAACTAAGTGGTTTTGCTAAAAAAACTGAACAAAATATACTTGAAGCAGTTAAAGCTTTAGGAGCAAAAAAAGATAGCTATCCAATAGACACTATGAGAGGTTTAAATCGTGTCATAATCGATTATTTAGAAACAATTGATAGTATTGAGAGATACTCAGAAGCAGGAAGCTTCCGTCGTTATAAAGAAATGAGTAAAGATTTGGATTATATTATTAGTACGGAGCATCCAGACGAAGTACAACAACAACTTTTAAATATACCTAATAAAGTGAAAGATGTTGCTGTTGGCCAAACGAAAGTTTCATTAGAGTTGACGTACGATGATGAGACTATTGGCGTAGATTTTCGCCTTATTGAGCCAGTTGCGTTCTATCACACATTACAACATTTTACAGGTTCTAAAGATCATAACATTCGTATAAGACAAATGGCTAAAGCGCAAAATGAAAAAATAAGTGAATATGGAATTGAACAGCAAGATGGCTCTTTACTACAGTTACAGAGTGAGGAAGAGATTTATCAACATTTCGGTAGTGAATGGATTGCACCCGCTTTACGTGAAGACGGTAGCGAATTTGATAAAGATTTAAGTGATATTATTACTTTGGATGATATTAACGGAGATATTCATATGCATACCACATATAGTGATGGTGCTTTTTCTATTAGAGATATGATTGAAGCAAATATAAAAAAAGGCTATCAATTCATGGTGATTACTGACCATTCACAAAGCCTTAAAGTCGCAAATGGGTTACAAGTTGAACGTTTATTACGTCAAAATGAAGAAATTAAGAAGCTAAATGAAGAATATGCAGAAATAGATATCTATTCAGGCACAGAGATGGATATTCTTCCTGATGGCTCGTTAGATTATGATGATGATGTGTTATCACAACTTGACTATGTTATAGCTGCGATTCACCAAAGCTTTAATCAATCAGAAGAAGAGATTATGAAACGTTTGGAAAATGCATGTCGAAATCCATATGTACGACACATCGCTCATCCAACAGGACGTATTATCGGTCGAAGAGAAGGGTACAAACCGAATATCGATCGATTAATGAAGTTAGCAGAAGAAACAAATACAATAATGGAAATTAACGCAAATCCTAAGCGATTAGACTTAAATGCTGAAACAGTTAAAAAATATCCTAATGTAAAATTAACAATTAATACAGATGCTCATCATATTGATCATTTAGACTTTATGAAATATGGTGTAGCCACTGCTCAAAAAGGGTTTGTAAATAAAGATCGAGTAATTAACACAATGTCTCGTCAAGCATTTAAGGATTTTGTTGGAAATAATAAAAAGTTGAAGAAATAGAGGGATTGTATGAGACAAAAAACATTAGACGTCTTAGAATTTGATAAAATTAAGTCATTTGTAGCTTCGGAAACAATAAGTGACTTAGGGCGTGAAAAAGTGTCTAAGATGTCTCCAGCCACTGACTTTGAAACAGTAGAATTTCAAATGAATGAGACAGATGAAATTTCACAAATTTATAATAAACATCGTTTGCCAAGTTTAAGTGGTTTAGCCAAAATTTCACCATTGATTCATCGTGCAAATATAGGTGGCGTATTAAATGTTACAGAGCTAAATTTAGTTAAACGTTTAATTCAAGTTCAAAATCAATTTAAGACATTTTATAATCAATTATTAGAAGAAGATGAACAAGTTGTTAAGTATCCAATTTTGAATGATAAAATGAACCAATTACCAATTTTATCGGATCTTTTCCAAGAGATAAATGAAAAATGTGATACACACGATTTATATGATAGCGCAAGTTATGAATTGCAAGGTATACGAAGTAAAATTTCAAGTACAAACCAACGCATACGACAAAATTTAGACCGTATCGTTAAAAGCCAATCCAATCAGAAGAAATTATCTGATGCTATTATAACGGTACGTAATGATCGTAATGTTATACCGGTTAAAGCTGAATATCGCCAAGATTTCAAAGGGATTGTTCACGATCAATCTGCCTCTGGGCAAACGCTTTATATCGAACCATCATCGATTGTAGAAATGAATAATCAAATCAGTCGTTTACGAAATGATGAAGCTGTAGAACGTGAGCGTATTTTAACAGAATTAACAGGTATGGTTGCTGCCGAAGCAGATGGTTGCTTAATTGCTGAATCAGTCATGGGACAAATTGACTTTTTAACAGCTAAAGCACGATATGCACGCTCAATTAAAGGAACGAAACCTACATTTTACAAAGATAGAACCATTTATTTACCTAATGCATATCACCCACTATTAAATAAAGATACGGTTGTAGCTAATACAATTGAATTTGTTGATGATATTGAAACTGTCATAATTACAGGTCCAAATACGGGTGGTAAAACAGTTACATTAAAGACACTTGGATTAATTATTATTATGGCACAATCAGGTTTACTAATTCCGACATTAGATGGTAGTAAATTAAGTGTCTTTGAAAATGTTTATTGTGATATAGGTGATGAGCAATCAATTGAACAATCACTATCCACTTTTTCTTCACATATGAAGAATATTGTGGAAATTTTGCAAGAGACGGATAAAAATAGTTTAGTTTTATTTGATGAATTAGGTGCAGGTACTGATCCAAGTGAAGGTGCAGCGTTGGCGATGAGTATCTTAGATCACGTTCGTGAAATAGGTTCATTAGTAATGGCTACAACACATTATCCAGAATTAAAAGCATATAGTTATAATCGTGAAGGTGTCATGAACGCTAGTGTTGAATTTGATGTTAATACGTTAAGTCCCACGTATAAATTGTTGATGGGTGTACCTGGTCGTTCAAATGCATTTGATATCTCCCGCAAATTAGGACTTAGCTTAGGTATTATTAATAAAGCTAAGACCATGATTGGGACTGATGAACAAGAAATTAATTCAATGATTGAATCTCTTGAAAAGAATTCAAAACGTGTTGATGAACAACGAATAGAATTAGATAGACTTTTAAAAGAAGCCAAAATAACTCATGACGATCTAGAGCAACAATACGAGCAGTATAAAAATTATGAGAAAAGATTGATGGATGAAGCTAAAGAAAAAGCAAATCAACGTGTTAAATCTGCTACTAAAGAAGCGGATTCAATCTTAAAAGAGTTAAGAACATTACGTGATCAAAAAGGTGCAGATGTCAAAGAACACGAACTTATTGATAAAAAGAAACAATTAGATGATCAATATGAAGAGAGATCAATAAAACAAGATGTGCAAAAACAAAAATATGATGAAATACATGAAGGTGACGAGGTCAAAGTATTATCATATGGTCAAAAGGGCGAAGTATTAGAACTTGTAAATGAAGAAGAAGCAGTTGTTCAAATGGGTATTATTAAAATGAAATTACCTATTGAGGACCTTGAAAAAACTAAAAAGAAAAAAGAGAAGCCAACTAAGATGGTAACTCGACAAAATCGTCAAACAATTAAAACTGAATTAGATTTACGTGGTTATCGTTATGAGGAAGCGGTTGGTGAATTAGATCAATATATTGACCAAGCTGTCTTGAGTAATTATGAGCAAGTTTATATTATTCATGGGAAAGGTACCGGTGCACTTCAAAAAGCCGTACAGAATCACTTGAAAAAACATAAAAGTGTTAAATCATATCGTGGTGGTATGCCAAGTGAAGGTGGTTTTGGTGTGACAGTAGCTGAACTTAAATAAGGTATATTTAAGTGTAAGCAGTGTTGTTGATTTTTTTAGAAAATAACGTACAATTAAGCCAGTGAAAATAAAATGATATGAGTGAGATTCGACAATTATTGACAGATAGTTAATAAGTGAGCAACTGCAATGCACGTACTACTAAAGTCTGTTATAATTTGCTCATCATTCAAAATTTAAGGAGGATTGGCATTTATGGCAATCGTAAAAGTAACGGATTCAAACTTTGATGAAAATATTCAATCAGGCGTTAAATTAGTTGATTTCTGGGCAACTTGGTGTGGACCTTGTAAAATGATCGCACCAGTTTTAGAAGAATTAGCTGGAGATTATGATGGAAAAGCTGATATTTTAAAATTAGATGTTGATGAAAACCCATCAACAGCAGCTAAATTTGAAGTAATGAGTATCCCAACTTTAATCGTATTTAAAGACGGTGAACCAGTTGATAAAGTAGTAGGTTTCCAACCTAAAGAAAACTTAGCTGAAGTATTAGATAAACATCTTTAAGAATAATTTGAACGTATATGAGACTGGGGCATTACATAGAATGTAATAGCTCCGTCTTTTTTATGTGTAGTTAATTTTATGGGAAGGAGGATAAATGTTGTCAGACTACAAAGAGAAAATTAAAAATAAATTAAGTGTAGTTCCATTTGAACCGGGTTGTTACTTAATGAAAGATCGTAATGATCAAGTGATTTATGTCGGCAAAGCCAAGCGATTAAGAAATAGATTACGTTCATACTTCACAGGTGCACATGATGCAAAAACTACTCGGTTGGTAGGAGAAATCCGAAATTTTGAATTTATAGTAACTTCAAGTGAAACTGAATCCTTGCTTTTAGAATTAAATTTAATTAAACAGTATCAGCCTCGCTACAATATTCTATTAAAAGATGATAAAAGTTATCCATTTATAAAAATTACTAAAGAAAAGCATCCAAAGTTAATTGTTACGCGTACAGTTAAAAAAGGTACTGGAAAATATTTTGGACCATACCCTAATGCTTATTCAGCTCAAGAGACAAAAAAGTTATTAGACCGTATTTATCCTTTTAGAAAATGTGATAAAATGCCTGATAAATTGTGTCTTTATTATCACATTGGACAATGTATGGGACCATGTGTATATGATGTTGATCAACAAGTTTATGCACAAATGACTCGTGAAATAAGTGATTTTTTAAATGGTGAAGATAAAACTATACTTAAAAATTTAGAAGATCGTATGATGGATGCTAGCGAAAAATTAGATTTTGAACGTGCAAAAGAATATCGTGATTTAATACAACATATTCATAATTTAACTAAAAAACAAAAAATTATGTCATCTGATAATACGATTCGAGATGTGTTTGGTTATAGTGTCTCTAAAGGGTGGATGTGCATTCAAGTCTTCTTTATTCGTCAAGGTAATTTGATACAAAGAGATGCTACAATGATTCCTTTACAACAGCAATCTGAAGAAGAAGAATTTTATACATTTATAGGTCAATTCTATAGTTTAAATCAGCATATATTACCCAAAGAAGTACATGTTCCTAAAAATTTAGATAAAGATATGATTCAATCTGTAGTAGATACTAAAATTGTACAGCCAGCTCGTGGCGCAAAAAAAGAGATGGTAGATTTAGCAAACCATAATGCTGAAGTCGCTCTTGAAAATAAATTCGAGCTAATTGCTAGAGATGAATCACGTACAATAAAGGCAATAGAGGAGCTCGGTGAACGAATGGGTATACAAACACCTATTCGTATTGAAGCATTTGATAACTCAAACATACAAGGTGTAGACCCTGTGTCTGCTATGGTAACCTTTGTTGATGGAAAAGCAGATAAAAAAGGTTATAGAAAATATAAAATTAAAACAGTTGATGGACCTGATGACTACAAGTCAATGAGAGAAGTTGTTCGTCGTAGATACACACGTGTTCTAAATGAAGGCTTACCATTACCTGATTTGATTATAGTTGATGGTGGGAAAGGACATATGTCAGGTGTATTAGATGTTCTTGAGAATGAACTAGGACTGGATATTCCGGTCGCTGGATTAAGAAAAAATGATAAACACCAAACGTCTGAGTTACTTTATGGACCAAATGCAGAAGTTGTACCATTGAAGAAGAATAGTCAAGCATTCTATTTATTACATCGGATTCAAGATGAAGTACACCGTTTCGCAATTACATTCCATCGTCAAACACGTCAAAAAACAGGATTACAATCAGTATTGGACACTGTTGATGGAATTGGAAGTAAACGTAAGACAAGTTTATTAAGAACATTTGGCTCGATTAAGAAAATGAAGGAAGCAAGTGTAGCGGATTTGAAGAAAGCGGGTCTTCCTGAGAAGGTTGCACTAAACTTACAACAAGCATTATCAAATGATTAATTAAAAAAAGGGCTATGAGAATTATTCTCATAGCCCAAAAACATATAAAAAATGTTACAATACAGTTAACAAAAAGTTTATTTTTTTAAGGAAGTATGGAAGCGTTTTCTAATTGAGAAACATTATCATTAAAGTGTTTTTATTAATGATTAATGTAATACTAGCATTTCTCATTAAAACAAATATGATTTATTTACTTTTTTAAGTCCTACTTGTTTACATAGTTCTTAATAGAACCGATATTTATTGATTATTGTCACAATAATTTAACAATGGACAAGTACTAAATAAAATAGTAAATCATTGTGATGTTTCTTGATTGAAAAGACTTTCTTATAAATAAACTATTTAAATCAATAGTTTTACAGGGGGGACTCCTTTTGGCAAAGTCTAAAAATGAATTCTACCTTAGACGTGTTCACTCGTTACTAGGTATTATTCCAATTGGTGCATTTTTAGTTGTTCATTTAATTGTGAACCATCAAGCAACACAAGGGGCAGAGGCTTTTAATAAGGCAGCTGGCTTTATGGAATCAATTCCATTTTTATTAGCAGTTGAATTTTTATTAATTTATATTCCAATTTTATATCACGGTTTGTATGGTATTCACATTGCATTTACAGCTAAAGAAAATATCGGTCATTATTCTTTATTTAGAAACTGGATGTTTGCATTACAAAGATTTTCAGGTATTGTGACATTCGTATTTATCTTCATGCATTTATGGCAAACTACAATTCAAAAATACTTCTTTGGTAAAGCAGTTGATTTTGAATTGATGCACAAAACACTTGAAAATCCAATTTGGGTTATCGTATATATCGTTTGTGTTTTATGTGTTATTTTCCATTTCTCAAATGGTTTATGGTCATTCTTTGTAACATGGGGATTCTTACAATCTAAACAATCACAACGTGTATTCACTTGGATTTCTTTAATCGTATTCTTAGTTCTAGGATACATTGGAGTATCTGCAATTTTCGCATTTGTATAAAACACAATTTGTAATCATATATAGTACGTTGAATTTTAGATAAGTATTTATATCAAGTACTTATTAAATGAGCTTAAGCAATTACGTTAAGCTATCGATATATTTTAGGGGAGTGACTTTTCTATGGCAGAGAAAAAAATTATTGTTGTCGGTGGAGGACTTGCCGGTCTGATGTCAACAATTAAAGCTGCAGAACAAGGTGCGCATGTAGATTTATTCTCAATCGTACCTGTTAAACGTTCGCACTCTGTTTGTGCCCAAGGTGGTATTAACGGTGCGGTAAATACCAAAGGTGAAGGGGATTCTCCTTGGATTCACTTTGATGATACAGTTTATGGTGGGGACTTCTTAGCAAACCAACCACCTGTTAAAGCTATGGCTGAAGCTGCTCCATCAATCATTCATTTATTGGACCGTATGGGCGTTATGTTTAGTAGAACAAAAGAAGGTCTATTAGACTTTAGACGTTTCGGTGGTACGCTTTATCACAGAACTGCTTTTGCAGGTGCAACTACTGGTCAACAATTATTGTACGCGCTTGATGAACAAGTACGTTCATTTGAAGTAGATGGATTAGTAACTAAGTATGAGGGTTGGGAATTCCTAGGAATTGTTAAAGATGAGGACAATGCTGCAAGAGGCATCGTAGCTCAAAATATGACAACTTCTGAAATTAAATCTTTTGGTTCAGATGCCGTTATTATGGCAACTGGTGGACCTGGTATCATCTTCGGTAAAACAACAAACTCAATGATTAATACAGGTTCAGCGGCATCAATTGCATACCAACAAGGTGCTAAATATGCAAATGGTGAATTTATTCAAATTCATCCAACAGCTATTCCTGGTGATGATAAATTACGCCTAATGAGTGAATCAGCACGTGGTGAAGGTGGTCGTATTTGGACATACAAAGACGGTAAACCTTGGTACTTCTTAGAAGAGAAATATCCTGATTATGGTAACTTAGTACCTCGTGATATTGCAACGCGTGAAATCTTTGATGTATGTATCAATCAGAAATTAGGTATAAACGGGGAAAACATGGTTTACCTTGATTTATCTCATAAAGATCCACATGAATTAGATGTTAAACTTGGTGGTATTATTGAAATTTATGAGAAATTTACGGGTGATGACCCACGTAAAGTACCAATGAAAATCTTCCCGGCCGTTCACTATTCAATGGGTGGCTTATACGTAGACTATGATCAAATGACTAATATTAAAGGATTGTTCGCAGCTGGGGAATGTGATTTCTCTCAACATGGTGGTAACCGTTTAGGTGCCAACTCATTATTATCTGCAATCTACGGTGGTACTGTAGCTGGCCCTAATGCAATAAAATATGTTGAGAATGTAGAAACAACATATACTGAATTAGATGACAGCATTTATCAAAAACGTGTCGATGAAGAGCAAGAACGTTTTGATAAATTATTAAATATGCGTGGAACTGAAAATGCATATAAACTTCACCGTGAACTTGGTGAAATTATGACAGCGAACGTAACAGTTGTTCGTGAAAACGATAAATTATTAGAAACAGATAAAAAAATCGTCGAATTAATGAAACGTTATGAAAATATTGATATGGAAGATACACAAACTTGGAGTAACCAAGCTGTATTCTTCACTCGTCAATTGTGGAACATGTTAGTTTTAGCACGTGTAATTACAATTGGGGCTTACAATCGTAACGAATCTCGTGGGGCACATTACAAACCAGAATTCCCTGACCGTAATGATGATGAATGGTTAAAAACAACATTAGCTGAATATCAAGGTAGAGAAGAAGCGCCTAAATTTACTTATGAACCAGTTGATGTAAGTTTAATTCCACCACGTAAACGTGACTATACAAGTAAGTCTAAAGGAGGTAAAAAATAATGGCTGACAATCAATCAGTAAAAGACACTCCCGAAGAACTTCGCCAAAATGATAGCAATACAAATGAAAAAGAGCAAAAAGAGCCAAAACAAAAATCAATTAAGTTGATTATCAAACGACAAGATAATCAAGATTCTAAACCGTATGAAGAAACGTTTGAAATTCCTTATAAAGAAAATATGAACGTAATCGCATGTTTAATGGAAATCAGACGTAATCCAGTAAATAACAAAGGTGAAAAAACAACACCTGTTACATGGGATATGAACTGTTTAGAAGAAGTTTGTGGTGCTTGTTCAATGGTCATCAATGGACGTGCTAGACAATCATGCTCAGCAATTGTTGATCAATTAGAACAACCTATTCGTCTTGAACCAATGAGTACTTTCCCTGTTATTCGTGACTTACAAGTGGATCGTACTAGAATGTTTGATAACTTAAAACGTATGAAAGCTTGGATTCCGATTGATGGTACGTATGATTTAGGACCAGGACCACGTATGCCTGAGAAAAAACGTCAAACAGCTTATGAGTTATCTAAATGTATGACGTGTGGTGTTTGTTTAGAAGTTTGTCCTAATGTAACGCAAAATAATAAATTCGTTGGTGCTCAGGCAATTTCTCAAGTTCGTTTATTCGACTTACATCCAACTGGTGCAATGACTAAAGACGAACGATTAGACGCTTTAATGAGTGCTGGCGGTTTGCAAGAATGTGGTAATTCTCAAAACTGTGTAAATGCTTGTCCGAAAGGTATTCCTTTGACAACTTCTATCGCAGCTATGAACAGAGAAACAACATTCCATATGTTTAAATCATTCTTCGGTTCAGACCACAAAGTAGATTAATATATACATTTAATTATAATTTAAAAGTAGTTAATGATTCTTAATTGAATTGATTAACTACTTTTTTCTTTATAAAGCATTTCAAGTTATGTATATGAATGCTTAATCGGATTAGTCAAACTCTTAGCATGTATATGATAAAATAAATGTATTATGTGTTATAAGGATGAATGAAGATGAACAAACCAATTGGTGTTATAGATTCAGGTGTTGGCGGGTTGACAGTTGCTAAAGAAATCATGCGTCAATTACCCAACGAAACAATTTACTATCTAGGGGATATTGCAAGATGTCCTTATGGTCCAAGACCTGGTGATGAAGTTAAACAATTTACTACTCAACTTGCTAATAAATTAATGCAATTTGATATTAAAATGCTTGTAATAGCTTGTAATACAGCTACCGCTGTAGCATTAGAACATTTGCAACAAATGTTGCCTATTCCAGTTATTGGAGTTATTGAGCCAGGGTCAAGAACAGCTATTATGACTACTAAAAATCAAAATGTTTTAATTTTAGGGACTGAAGGAACTATTAAATCTGAGGCGTATAGACATCATATTAAGCGCATTAATCCAAACGTCCATGTTTATGGTGTAGCTTGCCCAGGGTTTGTTCCACTAGTTGAACAAATGCGCTACGATGATCCTACAATTACAAGTATTGTCATTCATCAAACGTTAAAGCAGTGGAGAAATACAGATGCAGATACGATAATTTTAGGTTGCACACACTATCCATTGTTATATAAGCCTATAAATGATTATTTTGGAGGAGAGAAAAAAGTTATTTCCTCTGGATTAGAAACAGCACGTGAAGTTAGTGCTTTATTAACTTTTAGTAATGAACATGCGAGCTATACACAACATCCAGAGCATAGATTCTTTGCTACTGGAGATACAGTACATATTAAAAATATCATTTTACAATGGTTAAAATTAGATGTTGAAGTTGAACGCATCAGTGTAGATAAATAATCAAGGAGGAATATGAATGGCAGACATCGTAATTGCTACAAATAATAAAGGTAAAATTAATGATTTTAAATCAATTTTTCCCAATGACAATGTGATAGGTATATCAGAACTAATAAAAGACTTTGATGTAGAGGAAACGGGAACAACTTTTGAAGAGAATGCGCGATTAAAGTCTGAAGAAGCTGCAAAAGTATTGAATAAACGTGTGATAGCAGATGATAGTGGATTAGAGGTATTAGCTCTAAATGGCGAACCTGGCGTTTATTCAGCTAGATATGCAGGATTAGATAAGAGTGATGATGCTAATATTGATAAATTATTAAAAAATTTAGATGGTATCGAAAATCGAGATGCACAATTTGTTTGCGTCATTAGTATGAGTGCACCTAATGAAACTACTCAAACTTTCAAAGGTACTGTTTCTGGAGTGATTGCTACTGAAAGACATGGTGAGCATGGTTTTGGTTATGATCCTATTTTCTATGTGCCTGAAAAAGGTAAAACTATGGCTCAACTTACTGCAACTGAAAAGAGTGAAATCAGTCATAGAGGTAATGCAATTAAGAAATTGAATGCTTATTTGGAGAGTGGAAAGTAATGACAAAGTGGCTTATCGTCAGTGACAATCATACAGAATCTGGTATTTTATATCACTTATATGAAGCGCATAAGGATGCTGATGTTTTATTACATTTAGGGGATTCAGAATTTGAATATAATGATACTGAACTCAGTCTATATAGAAGAGTAAAAGGGAATTGTGACTTTTATCCTGAATTTCCTAATGAAGAAGAAGTGGAAATTAAAGGTATAAAGGCTTTATATACTCATGGACATTTGTATTCAGTAAATCAAACTCGTATGAATTTAGCACAAAAAGCTAAATCTCAGGGATGTCAATTTGCATTTTATGGTCATACTCATGTTGCAAAATATGAGCATTTAGATGGTGTACATGTCATAAATCCAGGCAGTATATCACAATCTCGTAGTAGTATTGAAGAAACGTTTGCCGAACTCGTTATTGATGAAGTAAATGGTAGTGCTATTCTAAACTATAGAAATCGAGATAATCATATTATAGAAACGATTGAATTTGAAGTTTGATATATAGACACTTAAGCATTTAATTAACACCTAAGTGATTATTCCGATACATATAATATTGGTTAATAGAATATTAATATTGAAAGGAGTTTTTAAATTGAGAAGTGAAAAACTAACGTCTTTAACGTTTTATCTTGCAATAGTCACATTGGTCATTTCAATAATTAATTTAATACTTACATTTAAAAACTAAATTTTTTAGGTAAAAAGTTGTTGATCACGTGTCAAATATGTGTCAAAAATTTTTAAACTAACAGCATAATAATATTATCTTAGAAACTCGTCATAACATGGCGGGTTTTTCTATTTTGGTGCAGTTTAGCTTAGTTTCTACGGTATCTAATTACAAGACAAAATAAAAAGAACGCCGTCATAACAGCGTTCTCAACCTAAAAATATATGTAATTTTTAGTTAATGACGTCCTGGGAGGGATTCGAACCCCCGACCGATGGCTTAGAAGGCCATTGCTCTATCCAGCTGAGCTACCAGGACATGAATTTTTAACACAAGAATTATTATAGCTAAAGAAACCTTATTTAGCAATAGCTTTAATATAAAAAAAGTTTATATTTTTCACTAATTATGTGTATTTGTAACTCATATCGACTATGTGCAAGTGCAATAACACATAAAGTCGAGCAATTGAATTAATATCTCCAAGCCATATGGACTCAGAAGTAATCAAATGTATAGAACCAATAGGAGGCATTATAAGAAACTATGAACAAACTATGAACATCTATGAATGAATAAAGTAATAAAGAGATCCTAAGTGTTGAAATAATTCTCATCTACTATTCATATACTCAATCCAATTACTAAATAAAAGTATCATGATAAATAGTGAAAAACAGAAATTAATAAAGTTGCAATGATTAACATTACGATTAATTAAATGGTTGAAAAGGACTAGAATATATTCACTTGTCTGTTTAAATAAATGGTTGTATTGAGAATCCTAGACTTGCAATGGATCTACTAGTAGGTTAAAGCGTTTATAAAACAAGGTGAATTTTAAAGAAATATAAAGCCAATGTAAAGGTCTTGTAAACGTTTGCAGAATTGTCAGATTTTGCACAACATATATGAATGCCTAAGTGTGTTTTATATAATCAAAGGCCTACAGTTTTGATGTCTAATTTATAAGTTAAGAAAGATAGAACGCAAATAGCATAAATCACTATATAGTATAAGTAACAAAACGATAGGTAAACAAAAACTTACCAATTAATCGTTTTTGGTTTTTAAGAAATAGCTTAATGTATCTATTGAATTTCATACATTAAGATTTAAATACTTTAAATAAAAAGAAATGGAGCGATTTAAATGTCAAAATTAGTACAAGCAATTTCAGATGCAGTTCAAGCAGGTCAAAACCAAGATTGGGCTAAATTAGGTACAAGCATTGTAGGTATCGTAGAAAACGGTGTTGGCATTTTAGGTAAATTATTCGGATTCTAAGTTTCCACATATAACATTTATTGAAAATATAAATAAACATTATAAAGGAGATAGTAATCATGGAAAAAATCGCAAACGCAGTAAAAAGTGCAATCGAAGCAGGTCAAAACCAAGACTGGACTAAATTAGGTACAAGCATCTTAGATATCGTTTCAAACGGTGTTACAGAATTAAGTAAAATCTTCGGTTTCTAAAACTAAAAGGCAAACAATTTAAATATATAAAATTAAATGAATGGAGCGATTTAAATGTCAAAATTAGTACAAGCAATTTCAGATGCAGTTCAAGCAGGCCAAAACCAAGACTGGGCTAAATTAGGTACAAGCATTGTAGGTATCGTAGAAAACGGTGTTGGCATTCTAGGTAAATTATTCGGATTCTAAGTTCGACTGATAACATTTTATTAATATAAATAAACAATACAAAGGAGATAATGATCATGGAAAAAATCGCAAACGCAGTAAAAAGTGCAATCGAAGCAGGTCAAAACCAAGACTGGACTAAATTAGGTACAAGTATCTTAGATATCGTTTCAAACGGTGTAACTGAATTAAGTAAAATCTTTGGTTTCTAATTTAACGTTTAATTTAAAACTTAGTTTAAATCATAAAAAAATATAGAGAAATGGAGAGATAAATATGCAAAAATTAGCAGAAGCAATTGCAGCAGCAGTACAAGCAGGACAAGATAAAGACTGGGGTAAAATGGGTACAAGCATCGTAGGTATCGTAGAAAATGGAATCAGTGCTTTAGGTAAAATTTTCGGCTTCTAATTTGAAATTTTAATTATCATGGACCAGGGCAAGCGCTCTGGTCTTTTTTAATTTATAAATATATTTCTGTTAAAATAGATTTTAGAAAATAAACGTTAAGGATGAAAATATGAAATATAATACAATATTATTAGACTTCGATGATACATTAGTTGATTTTTATGATGCTGAAGATAAAGCTTTTCACAATATGGCCAAACATTATCATCATTACCCAACAGCAGAAGACTTTCAATTTTTTAAACAAATTAATCAGGCACATTGGGAGGCTTTTCAAAAGAATAAACTAACTAAAGAAGAAGTTCTTTCACACAGATTCATTGAATATTTTAATTATTATGGTATTGAAGTGGATGGTAAACAAGCAGATGTTACTTTTAGGGATGAATTAGCTAAAGCACCCATTAAGCATTTTGATTCCACTCTAGAAACGATAGATCGATTAGCTCAAAACAATGAGCTTTATATTGTTACTAATGGTGTTACAGATACTCAAAAAAGACGTATTGCTCAATTACAATTTAAAGACACATTTGATGGTGTATTTATATCAGAGGAAACGGGTTATCAAAAGCCAATGATTGAGTTTTTTGATTATGTGTTTGAAAAAATTGGTAAGGACAAACGAAAATCTACCATTATTGTAGGTGATTCATTAACTTCAGATGTATTAGGCGGAAAAAATGCGGGAATAGCTACATGCTGGTTTAATGTAAGAAATAAAAAGAATAATTCTGATATAAATCCAGATTACGAAATTAAATCATTGAGTGAATTAGTTGATTTAATTGAAAATGAGTAAAAACATTTTATGCAAAAAGTTGGAGTGGTAAAGATTCTGATAGAACTTTTATCACTCCATAGCTTTTCCATATTCTATTTAATTATTTAGGAGCCCATACGAGTACATCATGACCTTCAGGATTTTTAGCGTGTACGTCCTCAAAATCTTGATTCATAAAAAATTCTTTAGAATTTTGACGTGCAATGGCTTTGATAGGCATATTATAAGATTTTGCATAATCAATAAGTGACTGACCGTACCCTTTATTTTTATAGTTATCTAAAACTTCTAGTTTCCAAAGTAGTAAATAATCATCGAATTCTGGGAAGTAAATTTCTTCAACGTCACCCTTTTTTAGTAAAGCCATTCGGGCAACAAGGTTTTCACCGTGAAAGATGCCATAGAATGGTGATTCAGAACTGGCATCGATCATTTGGCCTTGTAGTTCTTCAACCATGTATAAATCTTTGTTACCAAATTCTCTAAAAGCTTCAAACAATTCGTCTGTTTTATAATTAATTTCAAGATGTTTTACTTCACTCATTTGCGTTATCCCCCTTATTTCTTTTGTTATATTATAACTTAAATAATATGTAAATTTCATTCAATTGTATTTTCAGGACGAAAGGGTAAATTTCACTTCAAAAATTACAAATTTTTAAGCCGTTAAATTGTCATACAATGCTATAATCTTTATACTATATGAGTAATAGCTATGTTGAAGGAGTATAGATATGGACTGTCGAGTAACTCATTTTAAAGAAAAAGATTCATTTATTTCAAAATTAAAAGAAAGTGATAAAAGTTTATTAGAATTTTATCAATATAACCCAGTTGAGACAGCTAGTTTCACGACTAGGATGAAACGTCCTAATAATGGTAGAGAAAAACAATTAGCACAAATCATTAAAGACTATATGGCCGATTTGAAATTAACTACTTCTCAGCTAGAGCATATTGAGGCGCTTGAACAAGGAGCTAAAGTAGTTATTGGAGGTCAACAAGCAGGATTGTTTGGGGGACCTTTATACACTTTCCATAAAATTCTTTCGATAGTAACGTTAAGTAGTCAACTAACTAAAGAATATGGTGAAACGGTTGTTCCTGTGTTTTGGATTGCTGGAGAGGATCATGATTTTGATGAAGTGAATCATACGTATGTTTATAATGCAAAAGAGGCGCAATTAAAGAAAGTGAAGTACCATACAATGACGCCTCCAGAAACAAATGTTTCAAGATATACTCCTGATAAGGAAGCTATGCTTAATGCATTAAATCTTTTCTTCGAAGAATTAAAAGAAACTAATCATTCTAAACCTTTATATAAATTATGCGTGGATATAATTAATGAGTTTGATACTTGGACTGATATATTTAAGGCTTTATTGCATGCGGTCTTTAAAGAACACGGTGTGCTACTCATCGATGCACAGAACGATAAGCTTAGACAACTTGAAAAACCATTACTCAAACAAATAGTAACTAATCATTCTAAAATTAATCAAGTATTCAGACAAACACAAGAGCAAACCATTGCATCAGGATTAACACAAATGATACAGACAGATACTAATGTACATTTGTTCCTTCATGAGGATGGTATGCGTCAATTAATATCAAAAGAAGATAATCTTTTTAAATTAAGTAAATCTGATATTACTTACTCTGAAGAGGAATTAATTGAATTAATAGAGACAGAACCGGAGCGTTTCTCAAACAACGTCGTTACGAGACCAGTCATGGAAGAATGGTTATTTAATACAGTAGCATTCATAGGTGGTCCAAGTGAAATTAAATATTGGGCAGAACTAAATAATGTATTCAAATTACTTAATGTAGAAATGCCGATCGTTCTTCCACGTATGAAGATGACATATATGATGGAAAGAACACAAAAACTACTTAAACAATACAGCCTAAATGTTGAAAAAGTTATTCAAAATGGTATCGATGATGACAAAAATGAATTTGTACGTGAAAAAGCTTCTGATACGTTTATACAACAAGTAGAAGAATTGAAAGCAAAACATGAAAATGTGTATCAACAATTAATAAATGAAGTTAAGGAAAATCAAGATAATTTCAATTTAGTAACTAAAAATGAAGAAATTCATAATAAACAATTTGATTATTTATTGAAACGCTATTTGTTAAATATTGAACGTGAGAATGATATTAGTATGAGACAATTTAGAGAATTGGATTTAGTATTACATCCTCACCACGGATTACAAGAAAGAATCTGGAATCCACTACAAATTATGAATGATTTTGGGATTGATGTGTTTAGTCCCTCCACTTTCCCACCACTTGAATACACATTTGATCAAATCATTATTAAACCTTAATAAATCAAGCTTTAGACCTATTTTATCGAAATGATAAAATAGGTTTTTTTTTGTATAAAAAAAAGAATTTTAAGATATTTTACAGAATTAGTGGAGGATAGTGGGGATATGTGGTAAATTATAAATAAGGTGAGGTGATAATAATGTTCATGGGAGAATACGAACATCAACTTGATGCTAAAGGACGTATGATAATTCCATCTAAGTTTAGATATGACTTAAACGAACGTTTTATTATCACGCGAGGCCTTGATAAATGTTTGTTCGGTTACACACTTGAAGAGTGGCAACAAATAGAAGAAAAAATGAAAACCTTACCTATGACAAAGAAAGACGCACGTAAGTTTATGCGTATGTTCTTCTCAGGTGCCATCGAAGTAGAATTGGATAAGCAAGGGCGTATTAACATTCCTCAAAATTTGAGGAAGTACGCTAGTTTAACTAAAGAATGTACAGTAATAGGTGTTTCAAATCGAATTGAAATTTGGGATAGAGAAACTTGGAATGATTTTTATGATGAATCTGAAGAGAGTTTCGAAGATATTGCTGAAGATTTAATAGATTTTGATTTTTAATGGAGGAATAAGTCGTGTTTCATCATATTAGCGTCATGCTTAACGAAACAATTGATTATTTAGACATCAAAGAAGATGGTATTTACGTAGACTGTACGCTTGGTGGCGCGGGTCATGCACTCTATTTATTAAATCAATTAAACGATGACGGTAGATTAATTGCGATTGATCAAGACACTACAGCATTAGATAATGCTAAAGAAGTATTGAAAGATCATCTACATAAAGTCACGTTCGTACATAGTAACTTTAGAGAATTAACTGACATTTTAAAAAACTTAAACATTGAAAAGGTAGATGGAATTTATTATGACTTAGGCGTTTCTAGTCCACAGTTGGATGTTCCAGAGCGAGGATTTAGTTATCATCATGATGCTAAACTTGATATGAGAATGGATCAAACGCAGCAACTTAGCGCATACGAAGTAGTCAATCAATGGCCATATGAAGCACTAGTGAAGATTTTTTATCGCTATGGTGAAGAAAAATTTTCTAAACAAATAGCGAGACGAATCGAAGCACATCGTGAACATCAGCCTATCGAAACTACATTAGAGCTAGTTGACATCATTAAAGAAGGCATTCCTGCTAAAGCTCGAAGAAAAGGTGGTCATCCTGCAAAGCGTGTATTTCAAGCTATACGTATTGCTGTTAATGACGAATTATCTGCATTCGAAGATTCAATTGAGCAGGCAATCGAGCTTGTAAAAGTTGGAGGCAGAATTTCAGTAATCACTTTCCACTCTTTAGAAGACAGATTATGCAAACAGATGTTTCAAGAGTATGAAAAGGGTCCTGATGTGCCTAGAGGGTTACCAATTATTCCTGAAGCTTACACACCTAAACTCAAGAGAGTAAATCGCAAACCAATTACGGCAACGGATACAGATTTGGATGAAAATAACAGAGCGCGCAGTGCAAAATTACGTGTTGCAGAAATTTTAAAATAAGGAGTAATTGACGATGGCTGTAGAAGAAATATATGAACCATATGAAGACGTCCAGCACAATAGTATACCGAAACAACAACCTCAATCGGAACCACAAACAAGAACAGTTACTAAGAAGGTTGTAGTTCAACTCACAAGATTTGAGAAATACTTATACATAACACTTGTTACTGCAATTGCAGTTATTGCTATTTATATGCTATCTTTAAAAATGGATGCGTATGATACGAATGGAAAGATTGCAGATTTAGACTCCAAAATTGAACAACAATCAAGTGAAAATAGCGCAATTCAATCTGAAATTAAAAAAAGTTCTTCTTACCAACGCATTTACGACAAGGCTAAAGCACAAGGTATGAGCCTAAATAACGACAATGTAAAGGTAGTGCGTACAAATGGCGAAGCGAAAAATTAAAATTAGAAAAAATAAATTAGGAGCAGTCCTCCTTGTTGGTATATTCGGACTGCTCTTTTTTATATTGGTTTTAAGATATTCATATATTATGATCACAGGGCATTCTGATGGACAAGATTTAGTAATGCGAGCGAATGAAAAATATTTAGTTCAAAACAATGAACAAGCTGAACGAGGCAAGATTTATGATAGAAACGGTAAAATTCTTGCCGAAGATGTCGAAAGATATAAAGTTGTAGCGGTAGTCGATAAAAGCGCAGGTAAAAGTGGAGACAAACCTCGCTATGTAGAGGATAAAAAGAAGACAGCTAAAGAACTTTCTAAAATTATAGACATGAAACCGGAAGAAATTGAAAAACGACTTAATCAGAAAAAAGCATTCCAAGTGGAATTTGGTCAAAAAGGAACTAATTTAACTTATCAAGATAAACAGAAATTGGAAAAAATGGACTTACCAGGTATTACATTATATCCAGAAACTGAACGCTTTTATCCAAATGGTAATTTTGCGTCTCACTTAATAGGAATGGCACAAAAAAATCCAGATACAGGAGAATTAAAAGGTGCGCTTGGTGTTGAAAAAATCTTTGATAGTTATTTAAGTGGAACTAAAGGTGCATTATCTTATATACAAGATATTTGGGGATATATTGCTCCAAATACTAAAAATGAAAAATCACCTAAACGTGGTGATGATGTTCATTTAACAATTGATTCAAATATTCAAGTATTCGTTGAGGAAGCATTGGATGATATGGTTAAGAGATATCAACCAAAAGATTTATTTGCTGTTGTCATGGATGCTAAAACAGGTGAAATCTTAGCATTCAGTCAACGTCCTACGTTTAATCTTGAGACAGGTGAAGATTTTGGGAAAAAATGGGCGAATGACTTATATCAAAATACGTATGAACCAGGTTCTACTTTTAAATCATTTGGTTTAGCGGCAGCTATACAAGAAGGTAAGTTTGATCCTAAGAAAAAATATGAGTCTGGACATCGTGATATCATGGGTTCTAGAATCTCCGACTGGAATAAAACTGGTTGGGGCGAAATTCCAATGTCATTAGGCTTTACTTATTCTTCAAATACACTGATGATGCACTTACAAGACTTAGTAGGTGCTGACAAAATGAAATCATGGTACGAAAGATTTGGCTTTAGCAAACCAACTGGTGGTCTATTTGATGGTGAAGCAGAAGGTAATATTGCTTGGTCGAATGAATTACAACAAAAAACGTCAGCATTCGGGCAATCTACAACTGTTACGCCGGTACAAATGATTCAGGCACAATCTGCTTTCTTTAATAAAGGGAATATGCTTAAACCATGGTTTGTGGATAGTATTAAAAATCCAATTTCCAAAAAGACATTCTATCAAGGCAAAAAAGAAATTGCTGGCAAACCAATTACTGCTTCTACCGCAAGTAAAGTGGAAACAGAATTAGATAAAGTAGTTAATAGTAAGAAGAGTCATGCGATGAATTATAGAGTAGATGGTTATGATATTGAAGGTAAGACAGGTACTGCCCAAGTGGCGGATGAAAAGAGCGGCGGATATGTTAAGGGTGAAAATCCATACTTTGTAAGTTTCATTGGTGATGCGCCTAAGAAAAATCCTAAAGTTATTGTTTATGCCGGTATGAGCTTAGCTCAAAAGAATGATCAAGAAGCTTATGAAATGGGTGTAAGTAAGGCTTTCAAACCAATTATGGAAAATACACTTAAATATTTAAATGTAGGTTCTAAAAAAGATGAAACTAAATCTGCACAATATTCAAAAGTACCAAATGTAACTGGACAATCTATTGATAAAGCAAAAGAAAGTTTAAAATCTGAAGATTTACAAGCAACC
Organism: Staphylococcus sp. GDX7P312P; assembly: GCF_008385775.1. Classification (NCBI taxonomy): domain Bacteria; kingdom Bacillati; phylum Bacillota; class Bacilli; order Caryophanales; family Staphylococcaceae; genus Staphylococcus; species Staphylococcus sp. GDX7P312P. The sequence goes on from NZ_VUKI01000016.1 coordinate 48,502, forward strand.
GTTATTGGTAATGGAGATAACGTCAAATCTCAATCAATTAAAGCCAATAAAAAATTATTGCCTAATAGTAAGGTGCTCTTATTAACTGATGGTGATATTACAATGCCAAATATGAAAGGTTGGACAAAAGATGATGTACTTGCCTTCCAAGAATTAACTGGCATTAACGTTACAACTAAAGGTAGTGGCTATGTAACAAAACAATCGGTTAACAATGGAACTACATTAAAAGACAATAGTAAGGTTGAAATTGAATTATCTCCAGAAGATCCTGACGATACATCGACGAATACGAATGACAATGAGACAGCATCAAATGACTCTTCTAATAAAGATGAAGCCAGTTCTTCTTCAGACGATAAGGAAAAAGACAATAAGAATGATACTTCAAGCTCTTCTGAACAAGAACAACAGACAAACAATAGTCAAGATTCTAACGAGTAATTATAATTTGACTTGAAAAAGTAGATGATAAGTTATGAGAATTGAATGAACGTCTAAAAGTTGTGACAAGCACAGTGAGTATTGGTTACAAAATAGAACTTTAGTAGCAAATATAAGTGAGCGGGGGTTATATCATTCCCTTCTCAGCTCGTGTTACTTCAAAGGACGTCATTCGATCTCATACAAATTTTAAATGAATTTACTTTAAAATATTGATAAAATGAACGAGATATTATCAATTAATAAACTCAGAAGACAAAACTAAAATTAAATATGTAAAGGAGACAATTATGCTTTTTATACTTGCGGTAATCGCACTATTAATTACTTTTATCTTAGTACCTATTTTAATTCCAACGCTTAAGCGAATGAAATTTGGACAAAGCATTCGTGAAGAAGGTCCACAAAGCCATATGAAAAAAACAGGCACACCGACAATGGGTGGTTTGACTTTTCTAATTAGTATTATCATTACCTCAATTATTGCAATTTTCTTTGTAGATAATTCAAATCCAATCATTTTATTATTATTTGTGACAATTGGTTTTGGTTTAATAGGTTTTATTGATGATTACATCATCGTAGTTAAGAAAAACAACCAAGGTTTAACAAGTAAGCAAAAATTTTTAGCACAAATTGCAATTGCAGTTGTATTCTTTTTACTAAGTGATGTTTTCCATCTTGTAGAATTTTCAACTAATCTAAACATACCTTTTACAAATATTAGTATTCCATTATCTTTTGCATATGTGATTTTTATTGTTTTTTGGCAAGTTGGATTCTCAAATGCTGTGAATTTAACAGATGGTTTAGATGGTTTAGCAACAGGATTATCAATTATTGGTTTTACAATGTACGCCATTATGAGCTTTGTTTTAGATTCACCAGCAATTGGAGCATTTTGTATTATAATGATTTTTGCATTATTAGGATTTTTACCGTATAACCTTAATCCTGCAAAGGTATTTATGGGAGACACTGGTAGTTTAGCTTTAGGTGGAATTTTCGCAACGATATCAATTATGCTAAATCAAGAATTATCATTGTTACTAATTGGACTAGTATTTGTAATTGAAACAGCTTCAGTTATGTTGCAAGTTGCTTCATATAAACTTACAAAAAAGCGTATTTTTAAGATGAGCCCGATTCATCATCACTTTGAATTAAGTGGTTGGGGAGAATGGAAAGTAGTGACAGTGTTCTGGACAGCAGGTTTAATTTCAGGATTAATCGGATTATGGATAGGAGTGCATTAGCATGCTCAATTATACAGGATTAGAAAATAAAGATGTTCTTGTAGTAGGACTAGCCAAAAGCGGATATGAAGCAGCTAAGTTATTAATCAAATTAGGTGCCAATGTGACTGTAAATGATGGCAAAGACTTGTCACAAGATCCTCATGCCAAGGATTTAGAGGCGCTAGGAGTTAAAATAGTTGATGGTGGACATCCTTTATCACTATTAGATAATGAGCCAATTATAGTAAAAAATCCTGGTATTCCTTATACAGTTTCTATAATTCAAGAAGCATATCAGCGACATTTAAAAATATTAACTGAAGTAGAATTAAGTTATTTAATATCAGAAGCACCGATTATAGCTGTAACTGGAACTAATGGTAAAACAACTACGACTTCTTTAATTGGCGATATGTTTAAGAAAAGTAGATTGACTGGGAGACTCTCTGGAAATATAGGCTATGTAGCATCTAAAGTAGCACAAGAAACATCACCTAATGAATATCTAATAACTGAATTATCTTCATTCCAATTATTAGGTGTAGAGCAATATCGTCCGCATATTGCGATTATCACAAATATATATTCTGCTCATCTAGATTATCACGAAACACTTGAAAACTATCAAAACGCAAAGAAACAGATTTACAAAAATCAAACAGAAAATGATTACCTAATATGTAATTATCATCAAAGACATTTAATTGAGTCTGAAAATTTGAAAGCTAAAACATTGTATTTCTCTACTCAACAAGAAGTAGACGGTATTTATATTAAAGATGGGTTTATTGTTTACAAAGGAATAAGAATCATTAATATAGATGATTTAGTATTACCTGGGGAACATAATTTAGAAAATATTCTAGCTGCAGTATTAGCTTCAATCTTAGCTGGTGTTCCAATAAAAGCAATTATAGATAGTTTAACTACATTCTCTGGTATAGATCACAGATTACAATATATAGGTACAAATCGCACTAACAAGTATTACAATGACTCTAAAGCTACAAACACACTTGCTACACAATTTGCATTGAATTCATTCAAGCAACCAATAGTTTGGTTATGTGGTGGCTTAGATCGTGGTAATGATTTCGATGAATTAATACCTTATATGAAGAATGTACGTGTCATGGTTGTTTTTGGTCAAACTCAAGAAAAATTTGCTAAGCTTGGCAATAGTCAAGGTAAGTTAGTGGTGAAAGCTACAGATATTGAAGACGCTGTTAAAAAGGTACAAGATGTAGTCGAACCGAATGACGTTGTCTTACTATCACCTGCATGTGCAAGTTGGGATCAATATAAAACATTTGAAGAACGTGGTGAAAGATTTATAGAAAGTTTCCGTGCCCACTTACCATCTTATTAAAGGTTGTGAAATCAAGTGAAAGATAAACGACGTAAAGATAATAAGGTGAGCTCGATTCAAAGTCTTATTGAAAAAAGAAATCGAGAATTAAACAATGAAGAACACCTTTCAAATCATGATGCTAATCATAAGGATAAGAATAAAATTTCCACAGATGACGCTCAATTGTATAAAATTAATAAGCCTAATGAGACCTCTAAACAACAAGATCAAAATCAATCAATAGACGAAGATAACTTTAATAATCAATCCAATGAATCCGAACAATTGGAACAAAATGAAGCAATTGAACAATCTAACGAAACATCTGATGAAGATGCTCAAAGCGTTGAAAGTACAAAAACGAATGATAGTCACAGACTCTCCATTAATTCTAGTGAAAACACATATAAGCTATCTATTAAAGATAGAGTTAAAGAGTTCAATGACAATCGTAAAAGAAAAAAACATGCCAAGAGTACACAATTTGATCATTTATCACCACAAGAGAGAAAAGAACAATTAAGAATTCAGCGAAGGAAGCGTCAAAAAAGAATTCAGTACGTTATCATTACATTTTTAGTATTATTAATAATTTTATTTTTACTCTACATGTTTACACCACTAAGTAGAATTTCTAATATTAAAATTAGTGGAAATAACAATGTGAGTAACAGTCAAGTTGAAAAAGCTTTGGATGTAAAAGATAATTCAAGAATGTATACGTATAGTAAACGTAAAGGTATTCAAAATCTGAAGAAGAATGATTTAATAAAAGACGTAAAAATTAAAAAGCAATTACCGAATACGTTAAAAGTGCAAATAACTGAAAATCAAGTTGTGGGTGTTGTTAAAGAAAAGAACAAATATGTGCCAATTATAGAAGGAAATCAAGAATTGAAAAACTTTGATGGTAATATTGCCGGAAGTGGACCTATTTTAGAAGGATTTAAAGGTGAAGAAAAAAGCAACATGATTAAATCTTTATCTAAGATGTCTCCAGACATTAGAGATATGATTTCAGAAATTAAGTACGCACCTAAGCAAAATAGCCCTAATCGAATTCTTTTATATATGCAAGATGATATGCAAGTAGTTGGCAACATAAAAACGATTGCTAATAAAATTAAATATTATCCTCAAATGTCACAATCTTTATCAAAAGACGACTCTGGTAACTTGAAAACCCAAGGTTATATAGATTTATCTGTAGGTGCATCATTTATACCGTATAATGAAAACAGTAGCGGAGATTCAAAATCCGATCAAAATGTTCGTCAAAAATCACAACAAGAAACTGATGCAAAAGATGAGTTACAAAGCGCTTTAAATAAAATTAACGAACAATCAGATTCAAATAATTAAAAAATTTCGATATTAATATGTGTTTATAGTTCACAAGCCTTACGACGTATTGTAAACTAAACATAGTGTATTTTAATAGTAATTTGTCAGGAGGTGCCTATCTATGGAGGAACATTACTATGTAAGCATAGATATTGGTTCATCAAGTGTAAAAACAATAGTAGGCGAAAAATTTCACAATGGAATAAATGTGATAGGTACAGGACAAACCTACACTAGCGGTATCAAGAACGGATTAATTGATGATTTCGACATTGCTAAACAAGCAGTTAAAGATACAATTAAAAAAGCTTCTATCGCATCAGGTGTAGACATTAAAGAAGTTTTCTTAAAATTACCTATCATAGGTACTGAAGTATATGATGAAGCAAATGAAATTGATTTTTATGAAGATACTGAAATAAACGGCACACACATTGAAGAAGTGCTAGAAGGTATTCGTCAAAAAAATGATGTAGCGGATACTGATGTAATTGATGTATTCCCTATTCGTTTTATTGTGGATGGGGATAATGAAGTATCAGACCCTAAAGAATTGATTGCTAGACACTCATTAAGAGTTAAAGCAGGAGTTATTGCAATTCATAAATCTATTTTAATCAACATGATTAAATGTGTAGAATCATGTGGCGTAGATGTTTTAGATGTTTATTCAGATGCTTATAATTATGGCTCAATTCTTACAGCTACTGAAAAAGAATTAGGAGCATGTGTAATAGATATTGGTGAAGATTTAACTCAAATTGCCTTTTATGAGCGTGGAGAATTAGTAGACGCTGATTCAATTGAATTAGCAGGTCGCGATATTACTGATGATATTGCTGAAGAACTAAATACTACATATGAAACGGCTGAAAAGATTAAACATCAATATGGTCATGCTTATGCTAATTCTGCATCAGATCAAGATGTATTTAGTGTAGATCAAGTAGACAGTGATGAATTAGTTGAATATACTCAAAAAGATTTAAGTGCTGTAATTGAGAGAACAATGCAAGATATCTTTGATGAGGTGTTTGATGTATTAGTTGACTTAGGATTAACTAGAGTGAACGGTGGTTTCATTGTAACTGGCGGTTCTTCAAACTTATTAGGAGTTAAAGAATTACTTAATACGATGGTAAATGAAAAGATTAGAGTTCATACACCGTCACAAATGGGTATCAGAAAGCCAGAATTTACATCAGCTATTTCTACTATATCTAGTAGCATCACTTTTGATGAGTTGCTCGATTATGTTACAATGAGTTATCAAGATAATGATGAGTTTGAAGAAGAAGTTATTGGAGATAACGAGAGAGAACATACTTCTAAATCAGGTGGATTTGACTGGTTTAAACGTAAGTCAAATAAAAATGAAGATACTTATGAAGAAGACTACAACGAACCACATGAAAGAACAGATAAAGTAGACGACTATGATAAGTATGATAGCAACGAAAGTCATCACGATACGACAGAACATTATGATGATGATCAAGAGCAACCTCAAAAAGAAGAGGGCAAATTTAAAAAACTTATGAAATCTCTATTTGAATGATGGGCCAAAAAGACTAGGAGGAAATATAAATGTTAGAATTTGAACAAGGATTTAATCATTTAGCGACATTAAAAGTCATCGGTGTAGGTGGCGGTGGTAACAACGCTGTTAACCGTATGATTGACCATGGCATGAACAATGTAGAATTTATTGCAATTAATACAGACGGACAAGCTTTAAACTTATCTAAAGCAGAATCTAAAATCCAAATTGGTGAGAAATTAACACGCGGACTTGGTGCTGGTGCAAATCCAGAAATTGGCAAAAAAGCAGCTGAAGAGTCACGTGAACAAATTGAAGATGCAATCCAAGGTGCAGATATGGTATTCGTAACTGCTGGTATGGGTGGCGGTACTGGTACAGGTGCTGCACCAGTAGTAGCTAAGATTGCTAAAGAAATGGGTGCATTAACTGTTGGTGTAGTAACACGTCCATTCGGTTTTGAAGGACGTAAACGTTCAACTCAAGCAGCAGCTGGTGTTGAATCTATGAAAGCAGCAGTTGATACACTAATTGTTATCCCTAACGATCGCTTATTAGATATCGTTGATAAATCAACTCCAATGATGGAAGCATTTAAAGAAGCAGACAATGTATTACGTCAAGGTGTTCAAGGTATCTCTGACTTAATCGCTGTATCAGGTGAAGTAAACTTAGACTTTGCTGACGTTAAAACAATTATGTCTAACCAAGGTTCTGCTTTAATGGGTATTGGTGTCTCTTCTGGAGAGAACAGAGCAGTTGAAGCAGCTAAAAAAGCAATTTCATCACCATTACTTGAAACTTCAATCGTTGGTGCTCAAGGTGTGTTAATGAACATCACTGGTGGGGAATCACTATCATTATTTGAAGCTCAAGAAGCGGCTGACATCGTGCAAGATGCTGCAGATGAAGATGTAAATATGATCTTTGGTACAGTTATCAATCCTGAACTACAAGATGAAATCGTAGTAACTGTAATTGCTACTGGTTTTGAAGATAAACCAACTTCACAAGGACGTAAAGCTTCAAGTACTGGTTTCGGAACAAGTGCAACTTCAAGCACTTCAACACAAACAAGTACGCCAAGAGAAGAATCATTCTCTCAAAGCTCATCAAGCTCTCGTTCTTCTGAAAGTGTATCAGAAAGAAGTCATACTACTAAAGATGACGATATTCCTAGCTTTATCAGAAATAGAGAAGAAAGACGTTCTAGAAGAACTAGACGTTAATTGAAAATAAGTTTTGTCTATATTTCGTTGTATGATTAAGTGTATTTATCGTCTTAATCATTCCTAATTGGGAGTAGAACGGCGAATTCACTTGTGGATTCATGTTCGCTCCCTTTTTTATTTACTTTCAAGTAAAGTGAAGATTGTTATATAATATATCTATATTCAATTTTAGAGTAAGCTTTTTAGAAATCGACAAAAATAAAACTTTTAATTAAGGTGGTTTGATCTCGTGTCAGAGAAATTTGTAAAGTATCCCCATCACTTGAAATATGAATCTCAAGACTTGAAGCATGTTAAATTAGGATTCACTACAAGAGAAGGTGGCTATAGTCTATATCCAGAATCATCATTCAATATGGCAAGATATGTGGATGATAATCCTGAAAATATTACTAAACACCAAGAAATGTTGGCGGACGCGATTGGGTTTGAAAGAGCACAATGGGTATTTCCAATTCAAACTCATGAAAATCGAGTAATGGAAATTTCGCAAAGTCATCGTGGAACTAACATCGATACATTAACAGATGATATGTATGGTATTGATGGGATTTATACATATGAACCTGATACGTTATTAACGATGTGCTACGCTGATTGTGTACCAGTTTATTTCTATAGTGAAAAACATCACTATGTAGGATTAGCACATGCTGGCTGGCGAGGTACATATGGTCAAATTGTTAGTGAAATGTTAAAGCAAATTGATTTTGATTATAATGATCTAAAGATTGTAATTGGGCCATCTACATCAACTACATATGAAATTAATGATGATATTAAAACGAAGTTTGAAACATTACCAATTAATGTTAAAGATTATATTGAAACTCGTGGAGAAAATCGACATGGTATTGATTTAAAACGTGCTAATGCGCTATTACTTAATCATTATGGTGTACCATTCGAAAATATATATATAACTGATTATGCTACATCAGAGGATTTATCACTTTTCTTTTCATATCGAGTTGAAAAAGGTCAAACAGGTAGAATGTTGGCTTTTATAGGCCAAAAATAATCTCATTAGATTAGTCATATAAATAATAAATATTTAAATACATATGTATTTATTAGTGATAACTAAACTTAACAAATGGTGAAGAGGTTGAGTAGAATATGGATGTAAAACAAAATTTAAGAAACATTGAAAGTGAAATACAATCACACTTCAAAAATAGTGAAGCGTCTACCTTGCCAAACGTGATTGCAGTAACAAAATATGTTACAATAGACCGTGCTAAAGAAGCTTATGATGCTGGCCTTAGACATTTTGGTGAAAATAGATTAGAAGGCTTTTTAGAGAAGAAATCTGCTTTGCCAAACGATGTTACTATGCACTTTATAGGTTCTTTACAATCTAGAAAAGTAAAAGAAGTCATTAACGAAATTGATTACCTACATGCACTAGATAGACTTAGTTTAGCTAAGGAAATTAATAAAAGAGCGGATCATGAGATTGCCTGCTTCATACAAGTCAATGTCTCAGGAGAAGAATCTAAACATGGTATTGCTTTGAATGAAGTTAATCACTTTATAGAACAAATTGAACAATATGATAAAATAAAAATTGTCGGATTAATGACAATGGCAACTTATACAGAAGACACTACATATATTCGACAGTTATTTAAACAATTACGAGTAAAACGAGATGAAATCAAAAACCTTAATTTAGATTATGCACCATGCGACTATTTATCTATGGGAATGAGTAATGATTATACAATTGCTGTAGAAGAAGGTGCTTCATTTATAAGAATTGGGACTAAACTTGTAGGAGAATAGGAGTGAGCCCCGTGGCTATTAAAGATTTATTTAATAATTTTTTTCTAATGGATGATGAAGAAGAAGTAGAAAGCCCTGAAGAGCGACAACGTCGTGTAGTTCAGAATGAAGAAAATGAAACAAACAATGTTCAACAGAATCAACCGCAACAATCAGAACGTTCATATAGTAATCAAAGTAAATTGAAAACAGTACCACAAAAGAAAACAACAAGAAATTATAACTCAGAAGAAAGGAATGTGCGTATGAATCAACCGCCATCAAAGTCAAACGGCAAAAATGTTGTTACAATGAATCAAACGTCGCAAAGTTATAGTGGTTATGAAAGTTCAAAAATGTGCTTATTCGAGCCACGAGTATTTTCAGATACACAAGATATCGCGGATGAATTAAAAAACCGCCGTGCTACTTTAGTGAATTTACAACGTATTGATAAAATTTCAGCTAAACGCATTATTGATTTCTTAAGTGGAACAGTTTATGCAATTGGTGGAGATATTCAACGTGTAGGTACTGACATATTCCTTTGTACACCTGATAATGTAGAAGTTGCGGGAAGTATTACAGATCATATTGAACAAATGGAATCGCAACACTACGAATAAGGAGAACGTTATATGGATGTAGGTTTACTAGCTACCATTTTTGATTTTATAATTTTTCTAGTTCAAATATATTACTTTGGAATGATTATTTATTTCTTTACATCTTGGGTACCTAATATTAGAGAATCTAACTTCGGTGAAATACTAGGTAAATTATATGAACCATTTTTAGAACCATTTAGAAGGATTATCCCTCCAATAGGGATGATTGATATTTCTTCACTTGTAGCTTTGTTTGTACTTGTATTATTCCAAGCTGGGTTAAGAAGTATCTTTAGTATGATAATAGTTCATTTAATGTAATAATATATGGCGTTTAAGAGGCTGAGACAATACATGAGAGGTTGTTTCAACCTCTTTTATCATTTAATTTAGAATCAGAGAGGTGTAAGATAATCGATATTTATCAGCATTTTAGAGACGAAGAGCAAGGGTTAATAGATCAATTAATAGATAAGTGTGATCAAGTTGAACAGCAGTATGCGCCAATTTTGACAAACTTTCTCGATCCGAGAGGACAATATATACTTGAAGTCATAACAGGCAGTTATGAAGATATGGAAGTGACTTTTTTTGGTGGAGATAACGCAGAGAGAAAACGAGGTCTCATTGCCCCTAATTATTTTGAACCTGGGGAAGCTGACTTTGAAGAAGTATTAATTCAAATCAACTATCCAGAGAAGTTTGTTAATATACAACATCAACATGTCCTAGGAACACTTATGTCATTAGGAATAGAAAGGGAACAAGTTGGTGATATTATTGTCGGCGACAGTATTCAATTTGTTTTGACAAAGCAATTAGAATCGTATATTATGTTGGAATTAACAAAGATAAAAGGTGCTACAGTTAAACTTAATTCTATTCCATTTAAAGATATGATACAATCAGTAGAGAATTGGAAAATTCAAGGTAGTACTGTAAGTGCATTGAGATTAGACGTCGTTTTAAAGGAAATGATTCATAAATCTCGAACAATAGCGAAACAATTAATTGAAAAGAAGCGTGTGAAAGTTAATCACACAATTATTGATTCACCAGATTTTCAAGTTCAAACTAATGATTTATTATCTATTCAAGGATTTGGAAGAGCTCAAATCATTGATATAGGTGGTAGGACTAAAAAAGACAAAATACACATAAATTATCGAACGCTATTTAAGTAATAAATATAAGTCAATTTAATGTTGATTTAAGGAGGATGTAGGATGCCTTTTACACCTAGTGAAATTAAAAATAAAGAATTTACAAAAGTGAAAAATGGTTTAGAACCAGCTGAAGTAAGTGATTACTTAAATCAATTAAGTAATGAAATTGAACGTTTAAAAGAAGAAAAAAAACAGCTTGAAAAAGTAATTGAAGAGAGAGATACTAATATTAAATCTTATCAACAAGTTCATCAATCAGTAAGTGATGCTCTTGTTCAAGCTCAACAAGCTGGAGAAGAGACTAAATTGGCTGCTAATAAAGAAGCTGAAGCTGTTATTAGTAAAGCTCAAGCACAAGCAGATTTGATTGTTAATGACGCTATCGAAAAAGCACGTCATTTATCATTCCAAACTGAAGATATGAAACGTCAATCTAAAATATTCAGATCACGTTTCCGCATGCTAGTTGAAGCTCAATTAGATTTACTTAAAAATGATGATTGGGATTATTTATTAAACTATGATATCGATGCAGAAAAAGTCACACAAGAAAATTTCCAACATTTAAATAGCCAAGACATTACACCTGAAGAACAACTTAGCGCTCAATCTCAACAATCTGAAAGTGTGCTTGCAAGCGAGAGTAATAACAGTACATCAAATTCACTAAGTACAAGTGACGCAACTAGTACAAGTGAGAACGTTACTTCACAATCAAGCGTGAGTCAAAGCGAATCAACATCAAATAAATAATTGTTATAAAATAAGTCAGACAAGTAGGAGATAATAAACTTTTTACAGCGAATTAGGGTTGGTGTAAGCCTAATAAAAGTCTATCTCTTATATCACTGATTTTTACAAAGTAATATTATATATGAGAGAACTCTAAGTTGAGTTAACAAGGGTGGTACCGCGGTAATTCCGTCCCTTTTTAATTGAACTTAGAGTTCTTTTTACATTTAAGGAGTGAAATCAATTATGAACTATAAAGATACTTTATTAATGCCAAAGACTGACTTTCCTATGCGAGGTGGATTGCCAAATAAAGAACCGCAAATCCAAGAACAATGGGAAGCTAACAATCAATACCAAAAAGCATTAGAAAAAAATAAAGGTAACCAATCTTACATCTTACATGATGGACCACCGTATGCGAATGGTAATTTGCATATGGGGCATGCGTTAAACAAAATCATTAAGGATATTATTGTACGTTATAAAACGATGCAAGGTTTTTACGCACCATACGTTCCAGGTTGGGATACACATGGCTTACCAATTGAACAAGCTTTGACTAAAAAGGGCGTAGATCGCAAAAAAATGTCAATTGCTGAATTTAGAGAAAAATGTAAGGAATTTGCGTTAGAACAAATTGAATTACAAAAGAAAGATTTCAAACGCCTTGGTGTACGAGGAGACTTTAATGATCCTTATATCACGCTTAAACCTGAATATGAAGCTGCTCAAATTCGTTTATTTGGTGAGATGGCGGATAAAGGATTAATTTATAAAGGTAAGAAACCAGTTTATTGGTCACCGTCAAGTGAATCATCTTTAGCTGAAGCTGAAATTGAATATCATGATAAACGTTCTGCATCTATCTATGTAGCATTTGACGTGAAAGATACTAAAGGTGTAGTAGATGAGGATGCTCAATTCATTATTTGGACAACTACTCCATGGACTATTCCATCTAACGTAGCGATTACAGTTCATCCTGATTTAAAATATGGTCAATATAATGTGAATGGCAAGAAATATATTATTGCACAAGCATTATCTGAAGATGTAGCAGAAGCTTTAGAATGGGATAAAGATGCCATTCAATTAGAAAAAGAATTTACAGGTAAAGAGTTAGAGTATGTTGAAGCGCAACATCCTTTCTTAGATAGAATCTCACTTGTAATTAATGGTAATCATGTTACAATTGATGCTGGTACAGGTTGTGTTCATACCGCTCCTGGTCATGGTGAAGATGACTATATCGTTGGTCAAAAATATGATTTACCAGTTATTAGTCCTTTAGATGATAAAGGTGTGTTTACTGAAGAAGGTGGACAATTTGAAGGTATGTTTTATGATAAAGCTAACAAAGCAGTTACTGATTTATTAACTGAAAAAGACGCTTTATTAAAACTAAACTTTATTACACATAGTTACCCTCATGATTGGCGTACTAAGAAACCAGTTATTTTCCGTGCTACACCACAATGGTTTGCCTCAATTAATAAAGTAAGACAAGATATTTTAGATGCTATTGAAGAAACAGATTTCAAAGTTGATTGGGGTAAAACACGTATTTACAATATGATCCGTGATCGTGGAGAATGGGTTATTTCTCGTCAACGTGTATGGGGAGTTCCATTACCTGTATTCTATGCCGAGAATGGCGATATCATTATGACGAAAGAAACAGTTAACCACGTAGCTGATTTATTTGAAGAGCATGGTTCAAATATTTGGTTTGAAAAAGAAGCAAAAGACTTATTACCTGAAGGCTTTACACACCCTGGTAGTCCAAATGGTACTTTCACAAAAGAAATGGACATTATGGATGTTTGGTTTGACTCTGGTTCATCACATCGTGGTGTATTAGAAAATCGTCCAGAATTAAGTTTCCCAGCTGATCTATACTTTGAAGGTAGTGACCAATATCGTGGTTGGTTTAACTCTTCAATTACAACTGCTGTAGCAACTAGAGGTCAAGCACCTTATAAATTCTTATTATCACACGGCTTTGTAATGGACGGAGAAGGTAAGAAAATGAGTAAATCACTAGGTAATGTTATTGTTCCTGACCAAGTTGTAAAACAAAAAGGTGCTGACATTGCACGTTTATGGGTAAGCAGTACTGATTATTTAGCAGACGTTCGTATTTCGGATGAAATCTTAAAACAAACTTCTGATGTTTATCGTAAAATTAGAAATACTTTAAGATTTATGGTTGGTAATATTAATGATTTTAATCCTGATACTGATGCAATTCCTGAAGCAGAATTACTTGAAGTCGATCGTTATTTACTAAATCGTTTACGTGAGTTTACTGCTAGCACAATTGAACATTATGATAACTTTGATTATTTAAATATTTATCAAGAAGTACAAAACTTTATTAATGTTGAATTGAGTAATTTCTACTTAGATTACGGTAAAGATATTCTTTATATTGAAGAGAAAAACGCGCATAAACGTCGTAGTATGCAAACTGTTCTATACCAAATCTTAGTTGATATGACTAAATTATTAGCACCTATTTTAGTTCACACAGCTGAAGAAGTTTGGACACACACACCACATGTAAAAGAAGAAAGTGTTCATTTAGCTTACATGCCTAAGGTAGTTGAAGTTGATCAAGCATTGCTTGACAAATGGAATCAATTCATGGCATTACGTGATGATGTAAACCGTGCGTTAGAAGTTGCACGTAATAATAAAGTTATTGGTAAGTCTCTTGAAGCTAAAGTTGTAATTGGTAATAACGACAACTTTAAAGCTGCAGAGTTCTTACAACAATTTGAAGATTTACAACAATTATTCATTGTTTCACAAGTTGAAGTTTCAGATTCTGTAGACAATGCAGAGGCTTATCAACATGGTGATATTAGAATTGACCATGCAGTAGGTGAAAAATGTGAAAGATGTTGGAACTATACTGAAGAATTAGGTTCAGTAGGTGAATTAGAACACTTATGTCCAAGATGCCAAGAAGTAGTTAAAACTTTAGTTTAATAAATATATTATTGAAAACACATGGGACATAAATAATATAATAATCCTATTTTGCAATTTATTGTAGCTGACTGAACTGATAAAACGCTTAAATCAAGCTTTTCTTAGTTCTAGTCATCCTTGTGGGCGGGCCCTAACAAAGAAAATTTCATAAAGAAATTCTACAAGCAAAGCAAGTTGGGAGTTGGACAACGAATTTGAGAAGAATTCAGTCCGACTCCCTTTTTGTATTTACATTTATAATTTATAAGTAAAAATAATGACGATATGCAATGTTTCACTTTTTAATAAAAGGCTATTTAAATAGATATATTAATTAAATCAAGATTATTCGACTATTTAATAATTAGGGGTGAAATCATGAGTAAAATCTTATTAACAGGTGCATCTGGTTATATTGGAGGACATTTAAAAGATCAATTAAAAATGCATCATGATATTATTGCAATTTCAAGAAATACTAGTAACAAAGAAAATGAAGAGAATGTTACTTGGAAAGCTGCTGATTTATTTGATTTAGATGAAATAACAGAAGTAATGGAAGGAGTAGATACTGCAATTTACCTTGTCCATTCTATGATGCCAAACGCCAAGTTAACGCAAGCAAACTTTGAAGATATGGATGCTTTATTAGCAGATAATTTTGCGAGAGCTGCAAAGAAACAAGGCGTTAAACATATTGTATTTATGAGTGGTTTAATTCCAAATGAAGATAAACTATCTGCTCATTTACGTAGTCGTTTGGAATGTGAAAAAATTCTAGGTTCTTATGGTATACCTGTAAGTACATTAAGAGCTGGATTAATTATTGGGGCTAAGGGAAGTTCTTATCCTATTTTAAAACGTTTAGTTGAACGATTGCCTGGTATGGTATTACCTAGTTGGGCATACAATATGATAGCACCAGTTTCAATTAATGATGTAATTAATAAACTGGCATTATTAGTAGAGCGAACACCACAACATAATGAGGCTTTTGACATTACAGGACCCGAAATTATGAATTATAAAGAATTAATACAACGTACAGCATTAGTGCTAAATAAGCGATTACCAATCGTTGATTTACCAATTATACCTATTTGGGTAAGTAGATATTGGGTACAACTCATTTCACAAGTACCTAAAGAAATGGTCTACCCACTTATGAATAGTTTAGTTCATGATATGATTCCGCAACCAGAGCGCACGCATCCTGATATTTCTATTGGAGAGATGACGTATGAAGAAAGTGTGCAACAAGCGCTAGATGAAGAAAATGAAATGAATGAAAATCAAAACAAATCAAAAAAATCATCTAGTTCTAATAGTAAAGAACAAATTAAAGATGTTAGAGCAATATCACGCTTTAGAATTCCAGAAAATTATTCAATGGAAGATGTCTCAAAAACATATGCGAAGTTTATAAATAATATTACGTTACATTTAATTAATGGAACTATAAATGAAAATGAATTTAATATTAGTTTGCCATTTACTAATCAATTTATTTTAAAAATGGAACGTGATATGCAAGATTCTTCTAAAGATATGATTGTTTATAAAATCGTAGGTGGTAATTTAGCATTATCTAATAATGGTGGTAATGCTAGATTTGAATTTAGACGCATCTTGGATTCAAATGAAGCTATTATTGCACTACAAGAATATGAACCGACGTTACCTTGGTCTGTTTATAAGTTTACACAGGCTAATATCCATAAATCTGTAATGGAATTATTTGTTAATCATATGAATAATCTTGCAGATAAAGATAAAGAGGCGACAACACAAAGTGATCAATTGTTTAGTACAATCGCGATGACTGCAGGAGCAGTTATAGGTGCATATGTTGGATCAAAAATTTATCATTTGATTAAAGCCTAAATGACGAAAAATTAGTATTAATTTTAAGCTAAATATAATATACGACTAATAACTTCATAATTAGTGAGAAAAGACAATTTCTATGAATTATTATAGAAATTGCCTTTTCTTTTTTATGATTGAATTAAGATGTATAGCTTTATTAAACTTAAGTGCAACTGCACTTGTGTAAGGCGTTCTTAAATAAATAACAAAACATAGTTGTGAAACTTTTAAGCAAGCATCTCGACTTAAGTGAAATAATGAACCCAATTTCTAAGACACTACTTTAGAAGTTAATAAATTGCAATATACATACAAAGACTGATAAAATTTTATATATTTTAAGATAAAATAGTAGGTATTATTTTCATTGAATTGTATTTTTCATCCAGTAAAAGAAGTAAGTTATATTTAGTCATGCAGTATTAGGAGGCCATAATGTTTCATTCAAAACATTCACATTTTGTAAATGGTATAACTTTAAATGTTAGAAATTTAGCAGACTTAAGACCATTTTATGAAACTATATTGGGATTTGAAGTTATTACAGAAACAAATCATTCTGTTCAGTACGAGATAGGTCAGTCAAATCATTTTTTAACATTAAATGAAGTTATAAATGGTAGGGAACCACTTTTATCTGAAGCAGGATTATTTTATGTAGGTATAATGCTTCCTAATATTACAGATTTAGCCGATTTACTTGTACAAATGACAGACTTTGAAATTCCGGTAAATGGTGGAGAACAAAGTGTTTGTACGTCCCTCTTTTTTGAAGATCCAGAGGGGAATGCGTACAAGTTTTATGTCGACCATGATATGGATTACTGGGGCTACGATAATGAAAATGTAAAGTTAGATATTGAAGCAATCAATGTTCCACGTTTACTAACAAATGTATCAGATCAAACTTGGCAAGGGATTCCTAAAGGCACTAAAATAGGAAATTTATCACTTAAAACGATACGTATGTCAGAGGTTGAATCTTATTATTTAAGATATTTTGGACTTGAACCATCTGCGTATTTAGATAAGTTTTCACTCTATATGTCTTCAAATCAATACTATCATCATTTGGCTGTTAATCAATGGTTATCAAGTACTAAACGTGTGATGAATAACGTAACATATGGTCTTGCTTTAATTGATTATTATTATCCCGAAACACCGCATATTGATGTTAAAGGTCCAGATGGGCTTTATTTTAGATTTAATTTTATAGAAGTAGTGTGATTTAATGAAGAAATTTATACTTATAATGGTTTTAGGAAGTGCACTTTTCACTGGTGGAGCGATATATGATGGAATTGATAATCAAGATATGACGCAACCGACAATTCATTTTTGGGAAAAGAACCCAATGAAATTAAACTTATATGCTAAAGGCCAATGTACGTATTATGTGTTTGATAGAATTAGACAAGATGGCAATATGATTAGTAATAGATGGGGAGATGCCAAATATTGGGCTAATGAAGCAAGCAAAGAAGGATATAAAGTTAATGATAATCCAAGTGTTGGTTCAATCCTTCAATATCCAAAAGGTCAACATGGTCATGTTGCATATGTAGACAAAGTTAATCATGATGGCTCGTTAACCGTTTTTGATATGAATTATCGTAAACCATATGAAGTTACTAAGCGCACAGTTTACGAATACCAAGTAGATGAATTTAATTATATTCATCCTAAGAAAAATCAAAGTGAAAATGCATAATGAACTACAGTTACTAATATCATCATCTATTTGTAACTGTAGCTTTTTTTATATAGAGGAGTAAGCTATAATGTAGAGTGTTGTCAAAGTGTAGTGTGTGAATGGAGGCACGTGAATGAAAAAGAAATATTATATAACCATATCTTTAATAGTAGCAATCGCTATATTAATTATTGACCAAGTCACAAAACGGATTATTGCTACAACAATGAATATTGGTGATTCATATGAAGTTATTCCTAATTTTTTAAATATAACATCACATAGAAACAATGGTGCGGCATGGGGAATTCTTAGTGGTAAAATGGGATTCTTTTATATTATTACGATAGTTATTCTCATCGTACTTGTACTATTTTATATTAAAGAAGCAAAGTATAATCTATTTATGCAAGTTGCAATAAGTTTACTATTTGCAGGTGCATTAGGTAACTTTATTGATCGATTAGTTAATGGTGAAGTAGTTGATTTTGTTGATACTAATATTTTTGGATATGATTTCCCAATATTTAATGTTGCGGATTCAAGTTTAACAATAGGTGTATTGTTCATAATCATTGCCTTACTTAAAGATGCGAATTCAAAAGAATAGGAGGCTATAATTTGAAAACACATGAATTTAAAATTGAAAACCAAGAACTTGTTGGACAGCGTATTGATAAATTATTACCTGAATTCAATAATGAATGGTCTAGAAGTCAAATTCAAGATTTGATTAAAGAAGATTTAGTTACAGTTAACGAAAAAGTGATTAAGTCTAATTACAAAGTTAAATTAAATGATCTTATTATCGTTACAGAGAAGGAAGTTGTCGAAGCCGATATTCAGCCAGAGAACCTAAATTTAGATATCTATTATGAAGATGAAGATGTAGCGATAGTTTATAAATCTAAAGGCATGGTAGTACATCCATCACCAGGTCATTATTCTGGTACATTAGTTAATGGCTTAATGTACCAAATTAAAGATTTATCTGGAATTAATGGTGAAATTCGCCCAGGTATAGTTCATCGTATTGATAAAGATACTTCAGGGTTATTAATGGTTGCCAAAAATGATATTGCTCATAGAGGGTTAGTGGAACAATTAATGGATAAATCCGTTAAAAGAAAATATACCGCTTTAGTACATGGAAATATTCCACATGATTATGGCACGATTGATGCGCCTATCGGACGTAACGAGAAAGATCGACAATCAATGGATGTCGTTGATAACGGTAAAGAAGCGGTTACACACTTTAATGTTTTAGAACATTTTAATGATTACACATTAATTGAATGTCAATTAGAGACAGGGCGTACGCACCAAATTCGTGTTCATATGAAATATATTGGTTTCCCACTTGTAGGAGATCCAAAGTATGGTCCACGAAAAACACTTGATATTGGTGGACAAGCATTACATGCAGGTGTTATAGGATTTGAACACCCTGTTACTCATGAATACATTGAACGTCAAGCAGAACTGCCTAAAGAATTTGAAACACTTTTAGAAGATATTCGCTTAAGAGATGCATAAGAAGAGAATAGTTTGGTAGCCCGCAAAGTTTCAACGCTTTGTGGGTATTTTTTCTAATTTCACATTTAATCAATGATTCTTTAAAATGTATTTTTCGAAAAGTTAGACTAATTTTTTAGTATTTCTCAAATTCGATTAACTGCAGTAAAAGTATTATTTATTTACAATTGATAATTTTAAAAATTGCATTGACTTATAGCTCAAAAAGTTTTAAGCTAGTAACAGTTCAAAAAAGAAATCGGTGTCTTTAAAAGAGAGTCCAGAGAGGCTTCAAAGACAATGAGTATAATTCTATATACTTTCTTACAATAATTCAGCGAAATATATGAATTATTTTATTAGAATGGCTTTATCATGTAATGTATAACGTTACATGTGCGTATATAAATTTGCCCTCATGTCTTTGAAAAAGGCATGAGGGTTTTTAATTTTAAGAGGTGAGATAATGTCTGAGCGAATCATCATGGATGAAGCTGCAATACAACGTACTGTAACGCGTATGGCACATGAAATTCTTGAATATAACAAAGGTACAGAAAATCTTGTGTTACTCGGAATTAAAACGAGAGGCGAATTTTTAGCAAGACGTATACAAGACAAAATCAATCAAATTGAACAAAAAACAGTTCCAACAGGTACAATTGACATTACACATTTTCGAGATGATATTGAAATTGCTAACAAGCAAATTACTCAAGATGCAATAGAAATTGATGCTGATATTAACGATAAGGTAGTCGTCATCATTGATGATGTACTTTATACAGGAAGAACTGTTAGAGCTTCATTAGATGCAATTCTGCTTCATTCTCGACCGATTAAAATTGGCTTAGCCGCACTTGTAGATCGAGGACATCGAGAATTACCAATAAGAGCAGATTTTGTAGGGAAAAACATACCAACTTCTAAAGAAGAATCTGTTTTAGTGTATTTAAACGAAAAAGATTCACAGAATGCAGTAATAATTGAATAAAGACCTTTTAAATCAGTACGAGAGACTGAAAAAGGTAAAGTATTCAAAAGTGAGTGTAGGTTACGATGATAGAATAGTAAGTACTAATAACCATCTCACTATTATTGAATGCTTTGTCACGTAGATACGGATAACGATAAGTATGAGTGCTTATCTGTATGTTTACTACGATTTTTTAGTCTCTTTACATTTAAATGTAAAGAGACTTTTTTTATGAAAGGAAGAAAAAAGATGGAAAATGAACAAATGTTTGAACGCACCGTCAAACCGGTGTTAGACGTACAAGACAAACCTAAACCAACACAATGGGCGCTACTGAGTTTGCAACATTTATTTGCAATGTTTGGTTCTACAGTATTAGTGCCATTCCTAACTGGCTTGCCAATATCAGCTGCTTTACTTGCATCTGGGATAGGAACATTGCTTTATATATTAATTACTAAGGCAAAGATTCCAGCATATTTAGGATCAAGTTTCGCATTTATCACACCAATTATTACTGGATTAAGCACACATAGCTTAGGAGACATGTTAGTAGCACTATTCGCTAGTGGCGTAATGTATGTCATCATCGGTATCCTAATCAAAATCAGTGGTACAGGATGGTTAATGCATATACTTCCACCGGTAGTAGTAGGACCAGTAATCATGGTAATTGGATTAAGTTTAGCACCAACAGCAGTTAATATGGCAATGTACGAGAACTCAGGAGATATGAAAGGGTACAATTTAAGCTATCTGGTTGTCGCGCTTATTACATTACTTGTAACAATAATTGTGCAAGGGTTCTTCAAAGGTTTCTTATCACTTATACCGGTACTTATTGGTATCATTGTTGGCTATATTGTTTCAATATTTATGGGATTAGTTAACTTTTCGAATATTGCTAAAGCAAACTGGATTGATTTTCCACATATCTATTTACCATTCAAAGATTATGTGCCATCGATACACCTTGGTTTAATACTCGTTATGTTACCAATCGTTTTCGTAACCGTAAGTGAGCATATCGGTCACCAAATGGTTATCAACAAAATCGTAGGTAGAAACTTCTTCGAGGATCCAGGTTTACATCGCTCAATAATCGGAGATGGTGTTTCAACAATGTTCGCTAGTATTATTGGTGGTCCACCAAGCACAACATACGGCGAAAACATCGGTGTACTAGCAATAACAAAGATTTACAGTATCTATGTTATTGGCGGTGCAGCGGTTATAGCGATTGTCTTATCATTTATTGGTAAGTTCTCAGCGTTGATTTCTTCAATACCGACACCGGTAATGGGCGGCGTGTCCATCCTATTGTTCGGTATTATAGCAGCAAGTGGACTAAGAATGTTAGTTGAAAGTAACATTGATTTTGCAAGCAACCGCAACCTAGTAATCGCATCAGTCATCTTAGTAGTAGGTATAGGTAACTTACTCATCAATTTAAAAGGTTTAGGTGTAAACCTTCAAATCGAAGGTATGGCACTAGCAGCACTTTCAGGTATTATCTTAAATTTAATTTTGCCAAAAGAAAAACAGGATTCAAAAAACTAATTTAACAAGGATTATTTATCAGGAGGCGCTTTATGAATAACTTATTATCTATGGAACATTTATCTAACGAGGACATTTACGATTTAATTCAAACAGCTTGTGATTACAAATCAGGAAAGCAAACATTACCACAATTCGAAGGGAAGTTTGTTTCTAATTTATTCTTCGAAAATTCAACTCGAACAAAGTGTAGCTTTGAAGTAGCAGAACAAAAATTAGGACTTAAAGAAGTTAATTTTGAAACAAGTACTTCATCAGTACAAAAAGGCGAATCACTGTATGATACATGTAAAACACTTGAAAGTATAGGTGTTGATTTACTAGTAATCAGACATTCTCAAAATGCATACTATGAAGAATTAGAAAATCTTAATATTCCGATTGCTAATGCTGGAGATGGTAGTGGTCAACATCCTACACAAAGTCTGTTAGATATTATGACAATCTATGAGGAATATGGTTCATTTGAAGGATTAAACATTTTAATATGTGGTGATATTAAAAATTCACGTGTAGCGCGAAGTAATTTCATAAGTCTAACTTCATTAGGCGCAAATGTAATGTTCTCAAGTCCAGATGAATGGGTGGACGACTCATTAGATGCACCATATGTTCAAATTGATGATGTCATCGACCAAGTAGATATTGTTATGTTGTTACGTGTTCAACATGAACGTCATGGTATTACTGGAGAAGCTAATTTCGAGGCAAATGATTACCATGAACAATATGGTTTGACAATGGATAGATACAATAAGTTAAAAGATAAAGCAATCGTAATGCACCCTGCACCAGTTAACAGAGGAGTAGAAATCGATAGTGAATTAGTTGAAGCACCAAAGGCACGAATTTTTAAACAAATGACTAATGGCATGTATTTAAGAATGTCAGTAATCAATAAACTATTATCAGGAAAAGAGGCGTAAACATTGAAATTAATTAAAAATGCTCAAATTTTAGATAACGGTGAACTTAAACAAGCATCCATTTTAATAGATGGTCAGCACATCAAAGAAATTAACAATAACATTGAAGTAGATGAAAATGTTGAAGTAATTGATGCACAAGGTCATTTTGTAGCACCAGGTTTAATCGATGTTCATGTTCATTTACGTGAGCCTGGTGGGGAACATAAGGAGACAATTGAAACAGGTACAAAAGCTGCAGCACGTGGAGGATTCACAACTGTATGTCCAATGCCTAATACACGTCCAGTACCAGACTCAGTTGAACATATGGATCGATTACAACAATTAATACAAGATAATGCGCAAGTCCGTGTATTACCATATGCTTCAATAACTGTGCGTCAAGCTGGAAAAGAACATGTTGACTTTGATGCATTAGCAAAGCAAGGTGCGTTTGCTTTCACTGACGACGGCGTTGGTGTGCAGGAATCAGCAATGATGTATGAAGCAATGCAACAAGCTGCAAAGGTCAACAAAGCAGTTGTAGCACATTGTGAAGATAATAGTTTAATTTATGGCGGTGCTATGCACCAAGGTAAACGTAGTGAAGAACTTGGTATACCTGGTATTCCAAATATTTGTGAAGCGGTACAAATAGCAAGAGATGTATTATTAGCTGAAGCAGCTAACTGTCATTATCATGTATGTCACGTATCGACAAAAGAGAGTGTCAGAGCTATTCGTGATGCTAAAGCAGCAGGTATTCATGTGACGGCTGAAGTTACACCACATCATTTACTGTTAACTGAAGATGATGTTCCAGGGGATAATGCAATCTATAAAATGAATCCTCCTTTAAGAAGTAAAGAAGATAGAGACGCATTATTAGAAGGATTATTAGATGGCACAATTGATTGTATCGCAACAGACCATGCACCACATGCTAAAGAAGAGAAAGCACAGCCAATGACTAAAGCACCATTTGGCATAGTAGGAAGTGAAACAGCTTTCCCATTACTTTACACGCATTTTGTAAAAAATGGTGACTGGTCATTACAACAATTAGTTGACTACCTAACAATTAAACCAGCACAAACATTTGATTTACCTTATGGCAAATTGGAAGAAGGTTGCTTTGCTGACTTAACGATTATCAATTTAGATGAAGAACGTGAAATCAAAGGTGAAGATTTCTTATCTAAAGCAGACAACACACCATTCATTGGTTACAAAGTTTATGGTAATCCAATTTTAACAATGGTAGAAGGCGAAGTTAAATTTAAGGAGGATAAATAAATGCTTGAGCGACGTTATCTTGTATTAGAGGATGGGACTTATTATGAAGGGTATCAATTAGGATCTAATGATTTATCTGTGGGAGAAATCGTATTTAACACAGCGATGACTGGATACCAAGAGACGATATCAGACCCTTCATATACTGGTCAAATCATTACATTCACATACCCATTAATCGGTAATTACGGTATCAATAGAGATGACTTCGAGGCACTAACACCAACTTTGAATGGTGTAGTAGTGAAAGAAGCAAGCACACATCCTAGTAACTTTAGAAACCAAAAGACGTTACATGATGTGCTTGTTCAATACAAGATACCTGGCATTTCAGGTGTAGATACACGTAGCATCACACGTAAAATTAGACAACACGGTGTTTTAAAAGCTGGGTTTACTGATAACCGAGATGACATTGATTCATTAATTAACACATTAAAAAGTACTGAATTACCTCGCGATGAGGTGGAAACAGTATCTACTAAAACACCTTATGTTTCAACAGGTTCAGACTTGAGTGTAGTCTTATTAGACTTTGGTAAAAAACAAAATATTGTCAGAGAATTAAATATGCGTGGCTGTAACGTAACTGTAGTACCATATAACACCACTGCTGAAGAAATATTAGCCATGTCACCAGATGGTGTCATGTTATCAAATGGTCCTGGTGATCCAGATGTTGTAGAGGTTGCAATAGAAATGATTAAAGGTATTTTAGGTGAAATTCCATTCTTTGGAATTTGCTTAGGACATCAATTATTTGCATTATCTCAAGGTGCAACATCATTTAAAATGAAATTCGGTCATCGTGGCGCTAATCATCCCGTAAAAGACTTACGTAGTGGGAAAGTTGATATTACAAGTCAAAACCATGGTTATGCTATCGATAAAAATTCATTGGTAAATACTGACTTAGAAGTAACTCATATTGCACTTAATGATGGTACTGTTGAAGGATTAAGACATAAAAGCTTGCCAGCATTCTCTGTACAATATCATCCTGAAGCAAGACCAGGTCCAAGTGACTCAAATTATTTATTCGATGAATTTATGACTATGATGAAAGAATTTAAAGAAAAGGAGCAAACAGCAAATGCCTAAACGTGACGATATACAAACGATTCTAGTGATTGGATCAGGTCCAATTATCATCGGACAAGCTGCAGAATTTGATTACGCAGGTACACAAGCGTGTCTTGCCTTAAAAGAAGAAGGCTACCGTGTCATATTAGTAAATTCTAATCCAGCAACAATTATGACGGATAAAGAAATTGCAGATAAAGTTTATATCGAACCGTTAACACACGACTTTATTGCACGTATCATACGTAAAGAACAACCTGATGCATTGCTACCAACTTTAGGTGGTCAAACAGGATTAAATATGGCTATTCAATTACATGATAGTGGTGTATTAGAGGCTAATAATGTGAAATTACTTGGTACAGAATTAAAGTCAATTCAACAAGCAGAAGATAGAGAGCTATTTAGATCATTAATGAATGATTTGAATGTACCTGTTCCTGAAAGCGATATTGTGAATACTGTTGAACAAGCATTTGCATTCAAAGATGAAGTAGGTTATCCACTCATCGTTCGTCCAGCATTTACTATGGGCGGTACAGGTGGTGGCATATGCTACAATGATGAAGAATTAAAAGAAGTAGTGAGTAATGGATTGCATTACAGCCCAGCTACACAATGCTTAATTGAAAAGTCAATTGCTGGTTTCAAAGAAATCGAGTATGAAGTAATGCGCGATAAAAATGACAATGCTATTGTGGTTTGTAATATGGAGAATATAGATCCTGTAGGTATTCATACAGGTGACTCTATCGTAGTTGCGCCAAGTCAAACATTATCAGATGTTGAATATCAAATGTTACGTGATGTATCTTTAAAAGTAATTAGAGCATTAGGTATTGAAGGAGGATGTAATGTTCAACTTGCATTAGATCCACATTCATTTAATTACTACATTATTGAAGTGAATCCACGTGTATCTCGTTCATCAGCGCTTGCATCTAAAGCAACTGGATATCCAATAGCGAAATTAGCTGCGAAGATTGCAGTGGGCTTAACATTGGATGAAATGCTAAACCCAGTTACAGGCACATCATATGCAGCCTTTGAACCAACACTAGATTATGTTATTTCCAAAATTCCAAGATTCCCATTTGATAAATTTGAAAAGGGTGAACGTGAATTAGGTACTCAAATGAAAGCCACTGGTGAAGTAATGGCTATAGGACGTACATATGAAGAATCTTTATTAAAAGCGATACGTTCACTTGAATACGGTGTACATCATTTAGGTTTACCAAATGGAGAGAGTTTTGACTTAGATTATATTAAGGAACGCATCAGTCATCAAGATGATGAAAGACTCTTCTTTATAGGTGAAGCAATTAGACGTGGTACAACACTTGAAGAAATACACAATATGACGCAAATCGATTATTTCTTCTTAAATAAATTCCAAAATATCATTAATATTGAACATGAATTAAAAAATCACCCAGGAGATTTGGAATATCTTAAATATGCTAAAGATTATGGATTTAGTGATAGAGTAATAGCACATCGGTTCGACATGACAGAATCAGAAGTATATCAATTACGCCAAGATAATAATATTAAACCAGTATACAAAATGGTTGATACTTGTGCTGCAGAGTTTGAATCAACAACGCCATACTACTATGGCACATATGAAACTGAAAATGAGTCAATTGTAACTGATAAAGAGAAAATCTTAGTGCTTGGTTCAGGTCCTATTCGTATTGGACAAGGGGTAGAATTTGACTATGCTACTGTACACGCTGTATGGGCAATCCAAAATGCTGGATATGAGGCAATTATCGTGAATAATAACCCTGAAACAGTATCTACTGACTTTTCAATTTCAGATAAGTTATACTTTGAACCGCTAACTGAAGAAGATGTGATGAACATTATTAATTTAGAACAACCTAAAGGTGTTGTAGTTCAATTTGGTGGTCAAACAGCAATTAACTTAGCAGATAAACTAGCTAAACATGGTGTCAAAATATTAGGTACGTCTTTAGAAGATTTAAATCGTGCTGAGGATAGAAAAGAATTCGAAGCGTTATTGCATACGATTGATGTACCTCAACCTAAAGGTAAGACTGCAACTTCTCCAAGTGAGGCACTAACGAATGCACGTGAAATTGGTTATCCTGTAGTTGTAAGACCATCTTATGTCCTCGGTGGTCGCGCAATGGAAATTGTGAATAGCGATGCAGAATTAGAAAATTATATGGAGCAAGCTGTTAAAGCTAGCCCTGAGCACCCAGTGTTAGTTGATAGATACTTAACAGGTAAAGAGATAGAAGTCGATGCAATTTCAGATGGAGAAACAGTTATCATTCCAGGTATTATGGAACATATAGAACGTGCTGGTGTGCATAGTGGTGACTCAATAGCTGTATATCCGCCTCAAACGTTAAGTCAAGAAGATATCGATACGCTAGAGGATTATACTATCAAATTAGCAAAAGGGTTGAACATCGTTGGTCTAATTAATATTCAGTTTGTTATTGCACATGACGGTGTTTACGTATTAGAAGTAAACCCTCGTGCAAGTCGTACCGTACCTTTCTTAAGTAAAATTACCGATATTCAAATGGCACAACTAGCGATGCAAGCTATTATTGGTACCCGTCTTAAAGACTTAGGCTATAAACAAGGTGTACAACCTTATTCAGAGGGTGTGTTTGTTAAAGCACCAGTATTTAGTTTTAATAAACTAAAAAATGTTGATGTGACATTGGGACCAGAAATGAAATCTACCGGTGAAGTTATGGGTAAAGATTTAACTTTAGAAAAAGCACTTTACAAAGGATTAACAGGTAGTGGTGTAGAAGTTAAAGATCACGGTACTGTTCTTATGACAGTAAGTGATAAAGATAAAGATGAAATTGTTAAAATAGCACACCGTTTAAATGAAGTGGGCTATAAAATTTTAGCAACTCAAGGTACTGCGGAAAAATTAAAAGAAGACAACATTCCAGTTGAAGTTGTAGGCAAAATTGGTGGCGACGATGATTTACTAACACGTATACAAAATGGCGAAGTACAAATTGTCATTAATACGATGACTAAGGGTAAAGAAGTAGAAAGAGACGGGTTCCAAATTCGTCGTACAACAGTTGAGAATGGTGTGCCTTGTCTAACTTCATTAGATACGGCTAATGCTTTAACAAATGTAATTGAAAGTATGACATTTTCAATGAGAACTATGTAGATTTACAACTTGAGAACGACAAGGGCGTTATAAGTCAGTGGATATTTTTAAACTGATTATGGCGACCAAGTCGTTCATTTTCAAAGGAGCTATAATATGAAAGATTTACCTATCATAGCATTAGATTTCGAATCGGCAACTAAAGTTAATACATTCTTGGACCAATTTGATGAACCACTTTTCGTGAAAATTGGAATGGAACTTTTCTATCAAGCGGGTCCCGATTTGATTAAATCGATTAAATCTCGTGGCCATGACATATTCTTAGATTTGAAGCTACATGATATTCCAAACACGGTTGAAAAAGCAATGGAAGGCTTAGGAAAGTTAGATGTAGACTTAGTTAATGTGCATGCAGCTGGAGGTACAGATATGATGAAAGCTGCAGTAAGGGGTTTGCACAAATATAGTAATGATACAAAGATCATTGCTGTGACGCAATTAACATCTACAACAGAAGAAATGCTACGTAATGAACAAAACATTCAGACGACGATTGAAGAAGCAGTGTTAAACTATGCTACTTTAACACAACAAGCTGGTCTTGATGGTGTGGTTTGTTCTCCACTTGAAGCAGAATTGCTAACAAACAAATTAGGTTCTAATTTCTTAAAAGTCACACCAGGTATTAGACCACAAGGTGCAGCTGTAGATGATCAAAAACGTATTACTACACCTGAAGATGCTAAACAATTAGGGGCAACACATATCGTAGTTGGGCGACCAATAACCCAAAGCGAGAATCCTGTGGAAAGTTATCATACTATTAAAGAAAGTTGGTTAGGTTAATATGGCTAAAGAAATAGCAAAATCTTTGTTAGATATTGAAGCAGTAACATTATCTCCGAATGACTTATATACGTGGAGTTCAGGTATCAAATCTCCTATCTACTGTGATAACCGCGTAACATTAGGTTATCCTGAAGTGCGACGTGCCATTCGTGATGGTTTAAGTCAAATGATTATTGAACAATTTGGTGACGTAGATATTGTTTCTGGTACAGCCACAGCAGGTATTCCTCATGCCGCTTACATCTCTGAAAAGTTAAATTTACCTATGAATTATGTTCGTTCTAAAAGTAAAAGTCATGGTAAACAAAATCAAATTGAAGGAGCAGTAAGTAAAGGGAAGAAAGTGGTAGTAGTAGAAGATTTAATTTCTACAGGTGGATCTTCAATTACAGCAGTTGAAGCTTTAAAGGAAGCTGGTGCTGATGTTTTAGGTGTCGTTGCCATTTTCACTTATGGCTTAAAGAAAGCAGATGACATGTTTAATGAAATTAATGTTCCATTTTATACATTAAGTAATTATAATGAGTTAATTGAAGTGGCTCGTGAAGAAGGAAAAATTTCTGAGAATGATATACAGACTTTAGTTGAATGGAGAGATAACTTGTAATATGCTATGTCAAAAGGGGGATTGATTGTGATGACTGATAGTGAGGTCAACCGTTTCTATAACAATATGAAACATGTTAACGAATTCTTATATAGAGAAGAAGATTTTAAATCCCCGGATAACACAATGTCGATTGACAATAGTATTAGAGAAATGAGTGGAACTCAGTCAAAAGTGAGTATGGATTCATTTGTGCATACGAGTGATTTCTTTAAAAAAGCTAAAGAAACGTTAAGACAAAAAGGCAAAATAGATTAAAAACGTGGTATATATGACAAATACTTTTTCATAAATAGTTAAAAAGTAGTCATATATTCCACGTTTTTGTTTATAAAAAGAAAATATAAAACAATAAATTAGCGAATAAAAATTTTAATTAATACCCATCCGATAAGTAAGACAATAAGCATAGATAAAATCGGTATAATAAGATGCATCATAATAGAAAGCCTCCAATTGAACTTTAGTTTAATTTTAACTTGAAAATAGTATAAGTCAAAAATTTAGATTAAAAGAATCAAATATTCAAATTTTTTCAAAATAATTAAAATTAGTCTAAAATAAGTATTAAAGATATAGAGAGGGGAATTATTGTGGAAATACCGAAAATAACAACATTTCTAATGTTTAATAATCAAGCAGAAGAAGCTATAAATTTATATACGAGTCTATTTGAAAACAGTGAAATTTTAACTATGGTGAAGTATGGTGAAGAGGGACCAGGCGTTCCTGGAACAGTACAACATTCTATATTTACGTTGAATGGACAAGTATTTATGGCAATCGATGCTGATAATGGAGAAGATTTACCGATGAATCCATCCATTTCTTTATATATAACTGTTGATAATGCCATGGAAATGGAACGACTATTTAATGGTTTGAAGAAAGAAGGCGCTATATTGATGCCTAAAACTGCAATGCCACCATTCCGCGAATTCGCATGGGTGCAAGATAAATTTGGCGTTAGTTTTCAACTCGCGTTGCCTGAAAAATAAAAAATAGGATTAGAAC
>NZ_VUKI01000017.1:0-3231 GCF_008385775.1 Staphylococcus sp. GDX7P312P
AAACGCTTTCTACTCGTAAAGCTATTACACTTTCATTTGTTGATATCTTATTAAACCTTCGGTTTTAATTTTAAGCATAAAAAAAATAGACCTTTCGGTCTCAATACTTTGCCTGGCAACGTCCTACTCTAGCGGAACGTAAATCCAACTACCATCGGCGCTAAGGAGCTTAACTTCTGTGTTCGGCATGGGAACAGGTGTGACCTCCTTGCCATTGTCACCAGACAAGAGAATGATTATACATTCAAAACTAGATAGTAAGTAAATGATTTTGCTTCGCAAAACGTTGAAATAAATTGATTAAGTCTTCGATCGATTAGTATTCGTCAGCTCCACGTGTCACCACGCTTCCACCTCGAACCTATTAACCTCATCATCTTTGAGGGATCTTATAACCGAAGTTGGGAAATCTCATCTTGAGGGGGGCTTCATGCTTAGATGCTTTCAGCACTTATCCCGTCCATACATAGCTACCCAGCTATGCCGTTGGCACGACAACTGGTACACCAGAGGTATGTCCATCCCGGTCCTCTCGTACTAAGGACAGCTCCTCTCAAATTTCCTACGCCCACGACGGATAGGGACCGAACTGTCTCACGACGTTCTGAACCCAGCTCGCGTACCGCTTTAATGGGCGAACAGCCCAACCCTTGGGACCGACTACAGCCCCAGGATGCGATGAGCCGACATCGAGGTGCCAAACCTCCCCGTCGATGTGAACTCTTGGGGGAGATAAGCCTGTTATCCCCGGGGTAGCTTTTATCCGTTGAGCGATGGCCCTTCCATGCGGAACCACCGGATCACTAAGTCCGTCTTTCGACCCTGCTCGACTTGTAGGTCTCGCAGTCAAGCTCCCTTATGCCTTTACACTCTATGAATGATTTCCAACCATTCTGAGGGAACCTTTGAGCGCCTCCGTTACCTTTTAGGAGGCGACCGCCCCAGTCAAACTGCCCGCCTGACACTGTCTCCCACCACGATAAGTGGTGCGGGTTAGAAAGCCAACACAGCTAGGGTAGTATCCCACCAGCGCCTCCACGTAAGCTAGCGCTCACGTTTCAAAGGCTCCTACCTATCCTGTACAAGCTGTGCCGAATTTCAATATCAGGCTACAGTAAAGCTCCACGGGGTCTTTCCGTCCTGTCGCGGGTAACCTGCATCTTCACAGGTACTATGATTTCACCGAGTCTCTCGTTGAGACAGTGCCCAAATCGTTACGCCTTTCGTGCGGGTCGGAACTTACCCGACAAGGAATTTCGCTACCTTAGGACCGTTATAGTTACGGCCGCCGTTTACTGGGGCTTCGATTCGTAGCTTCGCAGAAGCTAACCACTCCTCTTAACCTTCCAGCACCGGGCAGGCGTCAGCCCCTATACATCACCTTACGGTTTAGCAGAGACCTGTGTTTTTGATAAACAGTCGCTTGGGCCTATTCACTGCGGCTCTTCTGGGCTTGCACCCTAAAGAGCACCCCTTCTCCCGAAGTTACGGGGTCATTTTGCCGAGTTCCTTAACGAGAGTTCGCTCGCTCACCTTAGAATTCTCATCTTGACTACCTGTGTCGGTTTGCGGTACGGGCACCTATTATCTATCTAGAGGCTTTTCTCGGCAGTGTGAAATCAACGACTCGAGGAAACAATTTCCTCTCCCCATCACAGCTCAATCTTAAGAGTGCCGGATTTGCCTAACACTCAATCTCACTGCTTAGACGTACAATCCAATCGTACGCTTCGCCTATCCTACTGCGTCCCCCCATCGATTAAAACGATGCTAGGTGGTACAGGAATATCAACCTGTTATCCATCGCCTACGCCTGTCGGCCTCAGCTTAGGACCCGACTAACCCAGAGCGGACGAGCCTTCCTCTGGAAACCTTAGTCAATCGGTGGACGGGATTCTCACCCGTCTTTCGCTACTCACACCGGCATTCTCACTTCTAAGCGCTCCACATGTCCTTGCGATCATGCTTCAACGCCCTTAGAACGCTCTCCTACCATTGTCCTACGGACAATCCACAGCTTCGGTAATATGTTTAGCCCCGGTACATTTTCGGCGCAGTGTCACTCGACTAGTGAGCTATTACGCACTCTTTAAATGATGGCTGCTTCTAAGCCAACATCCTAGTTGTCTGGGCAACGCCACATCCTTTTCCACTTAACATATATTTTGGGACCTTAGCTGGTGGTCTGGGCTGTTTCCCTTTCGAACACGGACCTTATCACCCATGTTCTGACTCCCAAGTTAAATTAATTGGCATTCGGAGTTTGTCTGAATTCGGTAACCCGAGAGGGGCCCCTCGTCCAAACAGTGCTCTACCTCCAATAATCATCACTTGAGGCTAGCCCTAAAGCTATTTCGGAGAGAACCAGCTATCTCCAAGTTCGATTGGAATTTCTCCGCTACCCACAGTTCATCCGCTCACTTTTCAACGTAAGTCGGTTCGGTCCTCCATTCAGTGTTACCTGAACTTCAACCTGACCATGGGTAGATCACCTGGTTTCGGGTCTACGACCAAATACTCAACGCCCTATTCAGACTCGCTTTCGCTACGGCTCCACATTTCCTGCTTAACCTTGCATCAGATCGTAACTCGCCGGTTCATTCTACAAAAGGCACGCCATCACCCATTAACGGGCTCTGACTACTTGTAAGCACACGGTTTCAAGTTCTCTTTCACTCCCCTTCCGGGGTACTTTTCACCTTTCCCTCACGGTACTGGTTCACTATCGGTCACTAGAGAGTATTTAGCCTTAGGAGATGGTCCTCCCAGATTCCGACGGAATTTCACGTGCTCCGTCGTACTCAGGATCCACTCAAGAGAGAATATATTTTCAACTACAGGATTATTACCTTCTTTGATTCAACTTTCCAGATGATTCGTCTAATATATTCCTTTGTAACTCCGTATAGAGTGTCCTACAACCCCAATAAGCAAGCTTATTGGTTTGGGCTCTTCCCGTTTCGCTCGCCGCTACTCAGGGAATCGATTTTTCTTTCTCTTCCTCCGGGTACTAAGATGTTTCAGTTCTCCGGGTCTGCCTTCTGACAAGCTATGAATTCACTTGTCGATAACACGACATAACTCGTGCTGGGTTCCCCCATTCGGAAATCTCTGGATCAACGCTTACTTACAGCTACCCAAAGCATATCGTCGTTAGTAACGTCCTTCGTCGGCTTCTAGTGCCAAGGCATCCACCGTGCGCCCTTAATAACTTAATCTATGTTTCCACCA
>NZ_VUKI01000018.1:0-43829 GCF_008385775.1 Staphylococcus sp. GDX7P312P
GTCCAATTTATTATAGAGCCTAAATAATGATAGCTATTTAGAGTGATTCGTACTTAACTAAGTTTAAAGTGCGAATTATTTTAAATAGCTATTTTTATTCTATATAATTAAAAGGGGTAACTATTAAGCACTTTTTTAATCGTATAACATATATTTAGTTCGTATAAAAATTATGAATTTTCAAAAGTTACAAATCAGTTAAATTTTCATTTTATAATTTTAATAATTGATAATTTTTTTAAGAACTTATGAAACTAAAGGGGAATTTCTTGACAATTCTACTGGTTTATAAGATGTTATATGTATGTAGTGTATAAGGAGGCAAACAAGATGACTGAAGAATTCAATGAATCAATGATTAATGATATTAAAGAAGGTGACAAAGTCACTGGTGAGGTTCAACAAGTTGAAGACAAACAAGTCGTAGTTCATATTAATGGTGGCAAATTCAATGGAATCATTCCAATTAGCCAACTTTCAACTCATCATATTGAGAACCCAAGTGAGGTAGTTAAACAAGGTGATGAAATTGAAGCATATGTTACTAAAATCGAAGTTGATGAAGAAAATGACTCAGGTGCTTATATTCTTTCAAAACGTCAACTTGAAACTGAAAAATCATATGAATATTTACAAGAAAAACTTGATAATGACGAAATAATTGAGGCTAAAGTTACAGAAGTAGTTAAAGGTGGCCTGGTTGTAGATGTAGGTCAACGCGGTTTTGTACCAGCTTCACTAATTTCAACTGATTTCATTGAAGATTTCTCTGTATTCGATGGACAAACTATTCGCATTAAAGTAGAAGAATTAGATCCTGAAAATAATAGAGTCATTTTAAGCCGTAAAGCAGTAGAGCAAGCTGAAAATGATGTGAAAAAAGCTTCTTTATTAGAATCACTTAATGCTGGTGATGTTATTAAAGGTAAAGTCGCTCGTCTAACTAACTTTGGTGCTTTTGTTGATATCGGTGGCGTAGATGGTTTAGTCCACGTTTCTGAATTATCTCATGAACATGTTGATTCTCCAGAAGATGTAGTTTCTGTAGGTCAAGAGGTAGATGTAAAAGTTAAGTCTGTAGAAAAAGATGCTGAACGTATTTCACTTTCTATCAAAGATACTTTACCTACACCATTTGAAAGCATTAAAGGACAATTTCATGAAGAAGATGTTATTGAAGGTAAAGTTGTGCGTTTAGCTAACTTCGGTGCTTTCGTTGAAATTGCTCCAGGTGTTCAAGGTTTAGTGCATATTTCAGAAATTGCTCATGAACATATTGGCACACCAGGTGAAAAACTTGAGCCAGGACAACAAGTTAATGTTAAAATTTTAGGTATAGATGAAGAAAATGAACGTATCTCACTTTCAATTAAAGCTACATTACCTAAAGAAGACGTTGTTGAGAGCGATGATGCTACAACTCAATCTTATTTAAGTAATGATTCAAATGAAGACAATCCAACATTAGGTGATGTCTTTGGCGATAAATTTAAAGACTTAAAATTTTAATCTCAAGTTATCATACAAACTCATTCCCAATTAAAGTTTAAGACTTTAATTGGGAATTTTCATTTTCTCACAATTTAATGGATTATAATGGTAATTAATTTATGAAATGTAGCGAGATTTATTGTTTTAAAAACCATATTTTTGCTTAACTTACATACTTTGTTTGAAATAAGTAGGTCATATGATAAAATTATAGAGATTTTAGAAAGAGAGGAAGTTAGCTTATGACGAAACCTATTGTAGCTATTGTAGGTAGGCCTAATGTAGGGAAATCTACAATATTTAATAGAGTAGTAGGTGAACGTGTTTCAATTGTCGAAGACACACCTGGTGTTACACGTGATAGAATTTATTCATCAGGCGAATGGTTAACACATGAATTTAATATTATTGATACTGGTGGAATAGAAATAGGAGATGCTCCATTTCAAACTCAAATAAGAGCACAAGCTGAAATCGCAATTGATGAAGCAGATGTCATTATCTTTATGGTGAATGTTCGAGAAGGTTTAACCCAAAGTGATGAAATGGTTGCACAGATGCTATATAAATCTAAAAAGCCTGTTGTATTGGCCGTTAATAAAGTAGATAACCCTGAAATGAGAAATGACATTTTTGACTTTTACTCATTAGGTTTTGGAGATCCATATCCAATATCAGGATCACACGGCTTAGGTTTAGGGGATTTATTAGATGAGGTAGTTAAGCACTTTAATGAAGAAACTGAAGATCCATATGATGAAGATACTATAAGACTATCGATAATCGGTCGTCCTAATGTAGGAAAATCTAGTTTAGTAAATGCAATTCTTGGTGAAGAACGCGTTATTGTATCAAACGTTGCAGGAACTACTAGAGATGCTGTTGATACTGAATACAGTTATGATGGACAAGATTATGTTTTAATAGATACAGCAGGTATGCGTAAAAAAGGGAAAGTGTATGAATCAACTGAAAAATATTCAGTACTACGTGCACTTAAAGCAATTGAACGATCTAATGTAGTCTTGATTGTAATCGATGCTGAGGAAGGTATAATCGAGCAAGATAAACGTGTTGCAGGATATGCTCATGAAGAAGGTAAAGCAGTTGTCATTGTAGTGAATAAATGGGACACAGTTGACAAAGATAGTAACACAATGAAGAAATTTGCTGATGATGTCAGAAATCAGTTCCAATTTTTAGATTATGCTCAAATTGCTTTTGTTTCTGCTAAGGAA
Source organism: Staphylococcus sp. GDX7P312P (assembly GCF_008385775.1). Classification (NCBI taxonomy): domain Bacteria; kingdom Bacillati; phylum Bacillota; class Bacilli; order Caryophanales; family Staphylococcaceae; genus Staphylococcus; species Staphylococcus sp. GDX7P312P. The sequence continues at coordinate 2,730 of NZ_VUKI01000018.1, forward strand.
GGCACTCGTTTACGCACGTTATTCCCATATATTAATGAAGCAAGCGAAAACCATAAAAAACGTGTTCAAAGTTCTACTTTAAATGAAGTTGTCACTGACGCTATATCTATGAATCCTACGCCAACTGATAAAGGCCGTCGTTTGAATGTATTCTATACTACACAAGTAGCTATCGAGCCTCCAACATTTGTTGTATTCGTTAATGATGTCGAACTAATGCATTTTTCTTACAAACGTTACCTTGAAAATCAAATTCGTCATGCATTTGGTTTTGAAGGAACACCTATTCACATCATTCCAAGAAGAAGAAACTAAGAAGGAGATAAAACTATGACTAAAATTACTGTTTTTGGTATGGGAAGTTTTGGTACTGCATTAGCTAATGTATTAGCTGAGAATGGACATACTGTTTTAATGTGGGGAAAAAATGAAGATAGTGTGAAAGAATTAAATGATCACCATCAAAATAAACGCTATCTAAAAGATGTCGTTTTAAATAGTAGTATTAAAGCAACTAGTGATATTAAAGAAGCCGTGAATTTTACTGATATATATTTAATGGCTCTACCAACTAAAGCAATGCGCGAAGTTACAAGTGAAATTGATAATTTAATTGATACTAAGAAAACTTTTATACATGTTGCAAAAGGAATAGAAAATAATACATTCAAACGTGTTTCAGAAATGATTGAAGATTCAATTTCAGAAGAACACAATGGTGGTATCGGTGTTTTATCAGGTCCTAGTCACGCAGAAGAAGTAGTGATTAAACAACCAACTACAGTCGCCGCATCATCAAAAGATGAAAAAGTTAGCAAACTGATTCAAGATTTATTTATGAATGATTATTTACGTGTATACACTAATAATGATTTAGTCGGTGTTGAACTAGGAGGAGCATTAAAAAATATCATTGCAGTTGCGAGTGGTATTGTAGCCGGCATGGGCTATGGTGATAATGCTAAAGCTGCTTTAATGACACGAGGTTTAGCTGAAATAAGCAGATTAGGTGAAAAATTAGGTGCTGATCCAATGACATTTTTAGGTCTTGGTGGTATTGGAGATCTAATTGTTACTTGTACATCAACGCATTCACGTAATTACACTTTAGGATTTAAATTAGGACAAGGCCAAACGATGGATGAAGCTTTAAATGAAATGAATATGGTAGTAGAAGGGATTTATACTACTAATTCTGTATACCATTTAGCTAAACAACAAAATGTTGATATGCCTATAACTAATGCACTTTACAAGGTTTTATTCGAAGATAATCCGGTTAAAGACAGTGTTAAAGATTTAATGGGAAGAGATAAAAAATCTGAATAAAGTGTAATATTACTCATTATCAAAAATTTTTCGCAGATTTGTACATAAAATACTGATATTTCAGTGTTTTAAGTGCATAAATTATTGCGGTAACATTAATTGTTGTGTTAAAGTCATAGCATAATGATATAAAGATATCATTATCATTCATCTGGAGGTGAACTCATAATGAATAAAACTGATTTAATTAATGCAGTTGCAGAACAAGCTGATTTAACTAAAAAAGAAGCTGGTTCAGCTGTAGATGCTGTTTTCGAATCAATCCAACAATCACTTTCTAAAGGTGAAAAAGTTCAATTAATTGGTTTCGGAAACTTTGAGGTTCGTGAACGTGCTGCACGTAAAGGACGTAACCCTCAAACAGGTAAAGAAATTGAAATTCCTGCAAGTAAAGTTCCAGCATTTAAAGCTGGTAAAGCATTAAAAGATGCTGTTAAATAATTTACTTAAAAGCCCTATAAAGGGCTTTTTTTTATACATAAATCATTATAGAGAATTAATGCATATAATTTATTACTATATTATGAAAGTTGTTATTCCTTAATAGCTTTTCTATTCAATAAATAAAGTAATTGTAACGTTAAGTCACTATATTTTATTTTTATTCATATAATGTTAAGATGTATAGTGATAATAACGTGAGGTGTGAACATGGAAAGAACTATAAGCAAATTAAATAGACAAATTAATCAAAAGCTTAAGGGAATTCATGACTATGAAGCTATTAACATAAACTCTAGATTGGGTGAATTATTAGATTGTTATGATATTCCTGAGAATGCTAAACTTGCTTGCCTCACTATCGATACTTCAATGAAACACCTTGATGAAATTACTCAAAATCAAAAGTCAAAGAAATCTATTTTGATTGGTGATTTGCTAAGTGCTCATTTTTATACGTTGTTAGCTGAAATAAATGATCCAACTTTTCAATTAGCAATGAGTAAAGCAATCGTTAAATCTAATGAATTAAAATCATCATTACATCATCAAGTAATAGAAACTGAAGATATCTATGATGCAATTATTGAAATAGAAACAATTTTCCCATATATAACTTTGTCTCATTTCAGTAAAGAACAAGTAACCCCTTTAAATTTGTATCAAAAATTAATTCCTGAGGTTGATGATTACTATCCACCTTACCTTAAAATGTATCAAGCCGCTGATGTACATCAGTTTTTAAAAGATATCAATCAAAGTTATATAGAGAAAAGTAGAGGTAATATTAATGGCTGAAAATAATGCAAAAAAAGAACAAGTTCATACAGTCTTCCAAAATATTTCAAGTAAATATGATCGTTTAAATAACATAATTAGTTTCGAACAACACAAAGTATGGCGTAAACATGTAATGAAAGATATGCACGTTAAAGTTGGTAGTAAAGCACTTGATGTTTGTTGTGGTACCGCTGATTGGACAATAGCCTTAAGTAAAGCAGTTGGTGCTCATGGTGAGGTGACAGGTTTAGACTTTAGTGAAAACATGTTAGAAGTTGGTAAAGAAAAAACTAAACACATGAACAATATTCATTTAGTTCATGGCGATGCAATGAATTTACCGTTTGAAGATAATTCATTTGATTATGTAACTATTGGTTTCGGTCTACGTAACGTACCTGATTATTTAGTTGCATTAAAAGAAATGAACAGAGTCTTAAAGCCAGGTGGAATGATTGTTTGTCTGGAAACAAGTCAACCAACAATGCCTGTGTTTAAACAAGTTTATAAATTGTACTTTAAATTTGTAATGCCAGTATTTGGTAAATTATTTGCCAAATCAAAAGAAGAATATGAATGGTTACAACAATCTACGTTCGATTTTCCAGATAAGGATAAGTTAAAACAATTGTTTGAACAAGCTGGCTTTAATAAAATTAAAATCCGTAGCTTTACAGGTGGCGTTGCTGCAATGCATCTAGGCTATAAACAAAAAAGTTCGACTAAATAAAAGGTGATTAACGTGGCAAAGTTAAACATGAATAGCGAGATAAAAAATGTAGAAAAACGCCTTCAAAAAGCTATTGAAAGCAATGATCCAATATTACGTGAAGCCTCATCACACTTGCTTTCTTCAGGGGGCAAAAGAGTTAGACCTGCATTTGTTATATTAAGTAGTCAATTCGGTCCACAAAAGAAAACAGAAGACACGTATCGCGTCGCAGTTGCATTAGAGTTAATTCATATGGCAACGCTCGTTCATGATGATGTTATAGATAAGAGTGACAAACGACGTGGACGATTAACCATAGTAAAAAAATGGGATGTTACTACTGCAATACTAACTGGAAACTTTCTACTAGCATTAGGACTGGAACATTTATCTGAAATTCGTGACAATCGAATTCATCACATAATTTCAAATTCAATTGTAAATGTAGGACTTGGTGAGTTATTCCAATTTCAAGATCAATTTAATAGCGAACAAAGTATTACTAACTATCTGAGACGTATCAATAGGAAAACAGCATTATTAATTCAGCTAGCAACTGAAGTAGGAGCAATTACTTCAGAAGCTAATGATGAAACCATTCGAAAACTTAAAATGATTGGTCATTATATTGGTATGAGTTTCCAAATAGTAGATGATATTTTGGATTTCACTAGCACTGAAAAGAAACTTGGCAAACCAGTTGGTAGTGATTTAATGAATGGACATATAACGTTACCAGTTTTACTTGAAATGAAAAAAGATACGTCATTTAAGAAAAAAATTGCTGCACTAAATCATCAATCTGAATCTCAAGAGTTTAAACCTCTAATTGAACAGATTAGAAATTCTTATAGTATTAAAGAATCAAAAGCAATTAGTGATAAATATTTAGCTAAGGCGCTTAAGTTAATTGATGAACTTGATGAACCCAATGCTCAAAGTCTTTTTATTAAATTAATAAAGAAAATGGGATCACGTAGTGTTTAGAATGAAAAAATATTGAAAGCGCTTTAACAACCTGTTACTATTGAATAGTAGCAGGTTGTTTGTTACACAAGATTACTATACATAAATAAGCATTTATATTTTAAGTCTTAAATTAATCAGACTTAATTCACAGGGGGATCAATTACGATGGAAAGAACTTTCTTAATGATTAAACCAGATGCAGTACAACGTAATTTAGTGGGAGAAATTATTTCACGTATTGAAAGAAAAGGGTTAAAACTTGTCGGTGCTAAATTAATGACAGTTCCTCAATCTCTAGCTGAAGAACACTATTCTGAACATACTGACAAGCCATTCTATGGTAAATTAATTTCATTTATTACTTCAGCACCTGTTTTTGCGATGGTTGTCGAAGGTGAAGACGCTGTAGATGTATCAAGACATATTATAGGTAAAACAAATCCTTCTGAAGCTACACCAGGTTCTATAAGAGGAGATTTAGGTTTAACAGTAGGAAGAAACGTAATTCATGGTTCTGATTCAGTTGAATCAGCACAAAGAGAGATTAATTTATGGTTCAAAGAAGAGGAATTAAGTAGCTACGAAGCACCTAGAGATACTTGGTTATACGAATAGTAAATTCAAATATTTAATAAGCGTTTACAATTCAAATTAGCTTTAGTTGATTGAAATAAATAATTTCTCAAATTTAGCATATATCTTTTTAGTCAACATTTTAAAGGTAGGACAATGAATTCAAAATGAATTCTGTCCTACCTTCTTTTTTTAATTTGAATATATAATCACTAATCTATCGTTTGATAATTATTAAAATATTCTAATAAATTAAAAAAATAACTGTAGCACACTAGTTATGTTATAAGGTTGAATGTGATATGATAACACATATCACAATTTAACGTAGTAAAGGGAAAGGAGCGTATTCTCATGAGATATTTAACATCTGGAGAATCACATGGTCCTCAATTAACAGTAATTATTGAAGGTGTGCCTGCTAATTTAGAAATTAAAGCGGAAGATATAAATAAAGAAATGTTTAAACGTCAAGGTGGCTACGGTAGAGGACGTCGTATGCAAATTGAAAAAGATGCAGTAGAGATTGTATCAGGAGTCAGAAATGGATATACACTTGGTAGTCCAATTACGATTGTTGTCACAAATGATGATTTCACACATTGGAGAAATATTATGGGAATTGAGCCTATTTCTGATGAAGAAAGAGATAATATGAAACGTACGATTACAAAACCCCGTCCTGGACACGCAGATTTAATCGGTGGTATGAAATATAATCATAGAGATTTAAGAAATGTTTTAGAACGTTCATCGGCTCGAGAGACAGCAGCACGTGTTGCAGTAGGTGCAGTATCTAAAATTCTTCTAGAACAATTAGACATTCACATGTATAGTCGTGTTGTTGAAATTGGTGGTATTAAAGATGAAGGTTTATATGATACTGAAACATTCAAACAAAATATTGATAAGAATGACGTACGTGTAATTGATGAAACGATCGCTCAAAAAATGAGAGATAAAATTGATGCTGCTAAAAAAGATGGCGATTCCATTGGTGGTGTTGTTCAAGTTATGGTTGAAAATATGCCTGTTGCAGTCGGTAGTTATGTGCAATATGATCGTAAATTAGATGGTCGTATAGCACAAGGTGTTGTAAGTATTAACGCATTTAAAGGAGTAAGCTTCGGTGAAGGATTCAAAGCTGCTGAAAAACCAGGTAGCGAAATTCAAGACGAAATTTTATATGATAATGAAATTGGATTCTATAGAGGCTCCAATCATTTAGGTGGCTTTGAAGGTGGAATGACAAATGGTATGCCGATTATTGTTAATGGTGTTATGAAGCCAATTCCTACTTTATATAAACCACTTAATTCCGTTGATATTAATACTAAAGAAGACTTTAAAGCCACGATTGAACGTTCTGACAGTTGTGCAGTACCTGCAGCAAGTGTTGTTTGTGAACATGTTGTTGCTTTTGAGATTGCTAAAGCCATTACAGAAGAGTTTCAATCCAATCATATCGATCAGCTAAAAGCCCAAATTGATGAACGAAGACGCCTTAATATTGAATTTTAATAAAATATTAGGTAAGGAACGAGGTATTTCATATGCAATTACAAACAACCTATCCAAATAATAATTATCCAATTATAGTTGAACATAATGCTTTCGAGGAGTTATCTGAATATATACAAGACTATGATAAAGTGTTTCTTATCATTGATGAGTACGTCGATTTTAACTTTAAAACTAAGTTTACACCGTTACTTGAATCAACACATATATATAAGATTATAGTTCCAGCTGGTGAGAAGATGAAGACGTTTGAACATTATCAACAAACGCTAGAACACCTTCTTGAATACAATTTAACACGTAATACTTGTTTAGTTGCGATAGGTGGCGGTGCTACTGGAGATTTCACTGGATTTCTTGCTTCATCTTTATTAAGGGGTGTTGATTTCATACAAGTACCTACAACAATACTTGCCCATGACTCTAGCGTGGGAGGTAAAGTAGGGATTAATTCCATTCACGGTAAAAATTTAATTGGCGCATTTTATAGACCGAAAGCTGTGATATACGATTTAAATTTCTTAGCAACATTGCCTTATGACGAAATACTAAGTGGGTATGCTGAAGTTTACAAGCATGCACTATTAACAGGTCAAGTTGCAGTAGATGACATTGAAAAACACTTCTCCACAAAAGAAAAACTACAATCTTTGAATGATATAGATCAGTTTATCTTCAAAGGAATCAAAGCTAAACTAAACGTCATCATTAAAGATGAAAAAGAGCACAATATGCGAAAGTATTTAAATTTAGGACATACATTCGGTCATGCCGTTGAGTACAAGACTAAAATACCACATGGTCATGCTGTTATGATTGGAATTATTTACCAATTTATAGTTGCTAATACTTTACTCGATACACAATTCGACATCTCATATTATGCTAACTATTTAAAGAAACTTAATTATCCAGTTCAAATTGTTCAGCAATTAAACTTTGATGATATGTATCACTATATGTTAACTGATAAGAAAAATAATGGTGAAGGTATTCAAATGGTATTACTAGAAAAACTTGGAAAACCACGAGTATGTCACGTTGAAAAAACTATATTAATAAAAGCATTTAACGATTTACAACTAGTATTAAAGTAGGTGGATTACAGTATGTCAAATGATCAAATGATAGATATAAAAGGGCCTTTAATTGGAGAAATTGAAGTGCCCGGAGACAAGTCAATGACCCATCGAGCGATTATGTTAGCGTCTTTAGCAACTGGTCAATTGACTATATATAAGCCTCTTTTGGGCGAAGATTGTTTACGCACAATAGAAATATTTAAATTATTAGGTGTTAACATACAGCTTGCTGAAGAAAAGATTATAGTTGATTCACCTGGTTATAATAAATTTAAAACACCACATCAAACACTATATACTGGAAATTCTGGTACTACAACACGATTATTAGCTGGTTTACTAAGTGGGCTCAATCTAAATTGCGTTTTGTCCGGTGATGCTTCTATAGGTAAGCGACCTATGGATAGAATAATGAAGCCACTCAGATTAATGGGGGCAAATATTACTGGCATTGATGATAATTTTACACCATTAATTATTAAACCCGCATCAATTAATGGTATTACCTATAAAATGGAAGTGGCCAGTGCACAAGTCAAAAGTGCATTATTGTTTGCAAGTCTATTTTCTAATGACAGTTCTAAAATTACTGAGTTAGATGTAAGTCGAAATCATACTGAAACAATGTTTGAACATTTTAATATTCCGATTAGCATTTCTGGTAAAGAAATTACTACTCAACCAAATGCTATCGAACATATAAAAGCTAAAGATTTTTATGTGCCTGGTGATATCTCTTCAGCAGCATTCTTTATAGTGGCAGCACTTATTACTCCTGGTAGTGATATTACAATTCATAATGTTGGCATCAATCCGACTCGTTCAGGTATTATAGATATCGTTAAACAAATGGAAGGAAATATTGAATGTTTAAATATCACAGATACATCAGAACCTACTGCATCAATCCGTGTTAAATACACACCAAACTTAAACCCTGTTCTTATTGAAGGTGATATAGTTCCAAAAGCTATTGACGAGTTACCAATTATTGCACTATTGTGTACACAAGCAAGTGGTACTAGTATTATTAAAGATGCAGAAGAATTAAAAGTGAAAGAAACTAATCGAATTGATACGACTGCAGACATGCTCGGTTTATTGGGGTTTGAATTGCAGCCCACTGATGACGGACTTATTATTCATCCTTCAGAATTTAAAAAACCAGCAACCGTAGATAGTTTAACAGATCACCGAATAGGGATGATGTTAGCTATTGCATCATTATTAAGTGATGAACCACTGACTATCCGTCAGTTTGATGCAGTAAATGTATCGTTCCCAGGTTTCCTTCCTAAATTAATGCTTTTAGAAAATGAGGGATAAAACAGTATGGAAGATATCTATAAATTAATAGACGATATCAATCTTCAAAAATTAGATAATTTAGATTCTCGTGTAAATGATGCTTTAACTTCTAATAATGACGATGCCTTATTTATTCTTGGTGAAACCCTATATAATTTTGGTTTAACACCTCAAGGTCTAGAGGTATTTAGAACTTTATATCATAAATATCCAGATGAAAGTGAATTACTTATATATTTTATTGAAGGTCTAATGTCAGAGAATCAAACTGATGAAGCATTAGAATATTTAAGTCAAGTTGCAATATCAACAGAAAAATTAATGTTAGAGGCTGATTTATATCAGCAAATTAATATGACAGAAGTTGCCATTGATAAGCTAATTGAAGCTAGGGAATTAGAGCCAAATGATCCAATCATCCATTTCGCATTAGCTGAGATGCTATATTTTGATGGTCAATATTTGCGTGCTACACGTGAATATGAAGTCGTATTAGATACGGGTGAATATGAAGTGAATGGTATTAATTTATTTGCTCGTATGGCAGATTGTGCATTACAAAGTGGTAACTATAGTGATGCGATTAATCTATATGATGAAATTAATGAAGATGAAATGACTTCTGAAGATTTCTTCAAAAAAGCAATCGCGTATGAAAAAAATGATATCACTCATGAAGCCATTAAAATTACTAAGAACCTTCTATCGAAAGATCCGGATTTTATTCAAGGATATTTCTATTTACAATCACTTTATGAAAATGAAAAAAATTATCCTGATGCCATTGAGACCGGCAAAGAGGGGTTACGTTTAAATCAATTTTATAAAGAATTGATGGTTTCAACAGGAAGTTTAGAAATTGAACATGGTGATGCAAATGAAGGTGTTGAATTACTAAAACAAGCACTTGAAGTGGACAATGCTTATCATGAACCTTTATTAATTTTGAGTGATTTGTTCCGAAATGAAGAAGATTATGAAGCAATCATCGCATTGCTATCATATGTGGATGAAGATGATTTGGACCCTGTATTCATGTGGCATTTAGCTCATGCATTTGGCCAAGAAGAACGTGATAAAGAAGCACAACATTTCTTTGAACTAGCTTATCCAACAATGAAAACTCAAAGCGCTTTCTTAAGTGACTATTACTATTATTTAATCGAAATAGGTTATAAAGAAAAAGCGAAAACAATATTACAACAATTATTAGAAATGGACCCTAGTAATGAGACATGGCAAGAAGAAGCCAATCGTCTTGACTATTAATGTAGGTGATTCTTTTGACTCAAACACTTACACAAATGAAACAAAGTTATATTGAATATGCTTTGTTTCATTATCATTTTAAATCAAGAATCAGCGTGTGGATTTTAAATTATATTAAATCTCATACCGAGTTACTTGAACATGTACATTTTGTAAATCAAAGAATATTTAACCATAAAACGTTAGAACTTGCATTAACAAATACAGATGCACCTGCAATTAGATTAGTTAAAAATAATCACTTACTTATCAATACAAATGAGATATTCGAATACGTAACAACTCACCATAACGACTTCGATATTCTTATTCATTTTTCAGACCAACACTCGATAGATTTTAGATTCAATGATTTAATTATTCATCAATTAATGTACTCTCCTCAGTACACGGCTTATCTAAACACAATTTACAATTTATCTCTCGATTCTACAAAAGTGCATTCGCTAGTAGAGCACTTACGACATAATATAGATTTAAGCTTACAACTTAATGATCGAGAACAATTTTACCAATTAACACAGATTTTAGAAGTCTTTGAAAACCGATAAAGTCACAAAGGAATTTAATCACATGCTTACATTAAAACAGATGTGGGAGTTAACCTTATATCGCCACTCTTGCTTAATCTTTTTACTTATTTGCAACATACTCGGTACCTTATATGGATTTATTTGGTATGGTGATCAATTAGTTAAAACACCTTGGTATTTCTTGCCATTTATACCAGATAGCCCAATCGCTTCACTTTTTTTGTGTATTGTTATTATTTGTCTCATTTTTAATAAGCATATCCCATTTGTAGAGGCGCTTGCATTCGTAACCTTACTTAAATATGGACTTTGGGCAGTAATAATGAATATTCTCATGATTAATCTAGATCATAACTTAACCATAATGAATGTTTTTTTGATTATGAGTCATGGTATTATGGCGATTCAAGCTATTTATTTCTATCCTCGTTTGAAAATTAGGATTAGTGGGCTATTAGTGGCAATGATCTGGGTTTTTAACAATGACTATATGGATTATGTTTTAAATAAGTATCCGTACTATGATTTTATTGAACAGCACAAAGAGATGGTAGGCTATATTGCTTTCTGGCTAAGTGTTTTTGCACTAAGTTTATATTATAATTTACAAAAAATCTTATCGGTTAAATTATTTGATTAAATACTAGATAGTCAGTAGAATATGATTAAAGGAGAGTGGAATTATTGTCTATAATGTCTTATATAATATATATCGTCATTATTATGCTCATTCCTATGTGGGCACAACACAAAGTAAAATCTAACTATGAAAAATATGCACAAGTAAGATCAACAAGTGGTAAAACTGGTCGCGAGGTAGCAGAAGAAATACTTCATGCAAATGGTATTTATGATGTTGACGTAGTAAAGGGTGAAGGTTTCTTAACAGACCACTATGATCCTAAAAAGAAAGTTGTTTGTTTATCTCCTGCAAACTTCGATAGACCTTCAGTAGCTGGTACAGCTATTGCTGCACACGAAGTTGGACATGCGATTCAACATCAACAAGGGTATGCATTTTTAAGATTTAGAAGTGCATTAGTACCACTAGCTAATTTAGGTAGTTCATTAAGTTACATGATTATCATGTTAGGTATCATCTTAACAGCTATGGGTAGTGCGTTTGGCTCAACAGCCTTATGGATTGGTGCTGGTTTAATGTCACTTGCAGTCTTATTCTCAATCGTAACTTTACCTGTTGAATTTGACGCAAGTTCAAGAGCAATGAAACAAATAACTGCATTAAACATTGTAAATGAAAAAGAATATAAACATGCTAAAAAGGTTCTTTCAGCCGCTGCAATGACTTATGTTGCTGCTACAGCGACAGCTGTTGCAGAACTAGTAAGAATTATACTAATCGCTAGAGCAAGTGATAATTAATAAAGTTAGGATTATAGGTATAAAAACAATGATATAAAAACTACTTTAAATTTTTAGTAGTTATTTAAAACTTTGAATGTTCAAGTACCAAAATTTTTAACTTTAGATATCCTTATAAGAGAGTAGAACAATGAATTCAAGATGAATTCTGTTCTGCTCCTTTTTTAATTTCTAAATATAGCAGTATGATTTAAAATATAGTCTGTTCTTTTTATATTCATAAAATGCATGATTTTTTAATATGATATATACTAAATAAGAGTTAATAATAAAGGAGAAAGTGATCATAATGAAATCTATGAAAGAAATGCAAAATGAAGTGGATGCGTACATTGGACAATTCAAAGCTGGTTATTTTTCTCCACTGGCAAATTTAGCACGTTTAACAGAAGAAGTTGGAGAACTTGCTAGAGAGATAAACCACTATCATGGTGAAAAGAAAAAGAAAGAAACTGAAGAAGATAATACAATTAAAGCTGAATTAGGAGACAATTTATTTGTTTTACTTTGTATAGCTAATTCATTAGATATTGATATGACTGAAAGTTTTAATGAAACAATGGAAAAGTTCAACACTAGAGATAAAAATCGTTTTGAACGCAAATAAATATAAGCAAGAGGAGGATAGATTTTCATGAAAATAGGTATCACATGTTATCCATCTATGGGCGGTTCTGGTATTATTGCTACTGAGTTAGGAATAAAAATGGCAGAAAGAGGCCATGAAGTACATTTTATAACTTCCAATATTCCTTTTAGAATACGTAAACCTTTACCTAATATTACTTTTCATCAAGTTGAAGTAAATCAATATGCCGTCTTTCAATATCCTCCATATGATATTACTTTGAGTACTAAAATTTCAGAAGTTATAAAGGAATATGATTTAGATGTATTACACATGCACTATGCAGTACCTCATGCAGTTTGTGGGATTTTAGCACGTCAAATGTCTGGAAAAGATATTAAAATAATGACCACGTTACACGGTACTGATATCACAGTGCTAGGTTACGACCACTCACTCAAAGGCGCCATTAAATTTGGTATTGAACAAAGTGATATTGTTACGAGTGTAAGTCACTCTTTAGCACATCAAACTAAATCAATCATTGAAACCGAGAAAGAAATTGTTCCTATTTATAATTTTGTGCGTGAAAATGAATTTCCAACGCGTCATGATGAAATGCTTAAAGAAGTATATGGTATTAAACCTGATGAAAAGGTACTTATACATGTATCTAATTTTAGAAAAGTGAAGCGCATAGATACTATATTAGAGACATTTGCTAAAGTTCATAAAAACATACCTAGTAAATTAATCTTGTTAGGAGACGGTCCTGAATTATTAGACATGAGAAAGTTAGCGCGTCACTTAGGTATCGATAGTGATGTACTATTCTTAGGCAAGCAAGATCAAGTTAGTGAATTTTACCAAATGTCTGATTTAGTACTTCTATTAAGTGAAAAAGAAAGCTTTGGATTAACTTTGCTTGAGGCAATGAAAACAGGAGTAGTGCCGATAGGTTCTAATGCTGGTGGTATTAAAGAGGTTATTAAACATGATGAGACTGGTTTCATTGTGGATATAGGAGATAGCACTAGTGCAAGTGAGTATGCGTTACAACTGCTTTCAAATAAAGAATTATATAATAAAATGCAAACTGCTATGTTAAAGGATATTGATGAACGATTTGGTTCAGAATTAATAACTGATCAATATGAACACTACTATAGAAAAATGTTAAATCAAAAAGAGGATTAGTATGGGAACAGAACTATTTAATCAAGCAAAACCCATTTTAGAAAAAATAGAACAACATGGATTCGAAGCATATTTCGTTGGTGGATCGGTGAGAGATTACTTAATGAACAGACCCATTCACGACATCGATATTACTACTAGTGCTACACCAGATGAAATAGAATCAATATTTGACAAGACTATCCCAATAGGGAGAGAACATGGCACTATAAATGTCGTGTATCAAGGAACAAATTATGAAGTAACAACCTTCAGAGCTGAAGCAGAGTATGTTGATCATCGTAGACCTAGTGAAGTCTATTTCGTGCGTGATTTAAAAGAAGATTTACAACGTCGTGACTTTACAATTAATGCAATTGCTATGGATAAAAATTTTAATATTTATGACTATTTTGACGGTGATGTAGCATTGAATCAACATATTATTAAAACTGTTGGTGATGCTAAAGAACGGTTTAAAGAGGATGCATTACGCATTTTAAGAGGATTACGCTTTCAATCCCAATTGAATTTTACTATAGAAGATGATACTTTTGAGGCGATGAAACATCATATCGCAGATGTAGAACATTTATCTATAGAACGCATTGTCGTGGAATTAAAAAAATTAATTAAAGGTCAAAATGTAAGCCAAAGCTACTCAAACCTAATAGATTTGAATTTCTTTAATTATGTACCTTTCTTTAGAAGTCTTGATATGAAGCAAACTAAAGTTAATTCACCAATAAGCTTTGAATTATGGTTAGCAATATTAATGACTGTTGAACAAACAAACACTTCACTTTCTGACTTAAATATAAGCAACAATGAGAAAACTAAAATCAATCAATATCATAAAATAATGTTAGAGATGCCTCATGTTTCATCTAAAGATCAATTAAAATTGTTCGTTTATGACTATGGTATGAATACTATTTTAGATATCATTGCTATTAATTCAATACTTGAAGACAATAACATTAAAGTAGCCTCTCCGTTAATATTTAATCTTCAATCAATAAAAGAAATTGATCAACATTTACCTATTAGAAGTCGTAGAGAACTAAATATTAATGGTGGAGATATACTTAGAATTACGTCTAAAAAAAGTGGCCCTTGGCTGAAAGAAGTTCTTAGACAAATAGAAATTGATGTGTTAATAAATAAAGTTCCAAATTTAAAAGATGAATTATTGAAGTGGGTGAAAGAGAATGTCAAAATATAGTCAAGATGTTATACGTATGCTATATATGCATCAATCTGAATATATTTCGGGACAATATATTGCTGATCAGCTAAATATCTCTAGAGCAGCTGTTAAAAAAGTCATTGATCAATTAAAAAAAGATGGTTGCAATATCGAATCTATCAATCATAAAGGCCACCAATTAAATGAACTCCCAGATAGTTGGTATAATGGTATCGTATCTTATATTTTAAAAAATTCACAACTAGCTTCAGAGATAAAAGTATTTGAAAGTGTTGAATCAACTCAGATTATTGCTAAGCAAGAATTGGTAGATAATAATAAGTCTATGATTATATTAAGTGACGAACAAACAAAAGGAAGAGGTCGATTTAATCGTAATTGGGCTTCTTCAAAAGGAAAAGGCTTATGGATGTCTCTAGTATTGCGTCCAAATGTACCTTTTTCAATGATTCCAAAATTTAACTTGTTTGTTGCTTTAGGAATTAGGGATGCAATACAATCTTTCACGAATGATAAAGTAGAAATTAAATGGCCGAACGATATCTATATTGCTGATAAAAAAGTATGTGGTTTTTTAACTGAAATGATAGCAAATTACGATTCAATTGACGCTATTATTTGCGGTATAGGTATTAATTTAAACCACAATGGCAGTGATTTCTCTGATGATATTAAACAGAGAGCAACAAGCATTCGTTTACATAGTAATAATAAAATTAATCGATACTCATTTTTAGAAAAGCTCATTTCATCAATCGAGAAACGATATTCACAATTTTTAACAAAGCCTTTTACAGAAATTCGAAATGAGTATATTGAAGCCTCAAATATATGGCAACGCCAATTGCGTTTCACTGAAAACGACAAACAATTTACAGGTGAAGCAATCGATATTGATGACGATGGTTTCTTAATAGTTAGAGACGAAAATAATGAAGTTAGACGCCTTATTAGTGCGGATATAGATATATAATGCGAATGACATGAAGATAAGGAGAGTTAGTTATGGGACACACAAGTTATGCAGTTGTAGATCTAGAGACAACTGGCAATCAACTTGATTATGATGAAATTATACAAATTGGTATTACTTTTGTAAGTAACAATAAAATATCTGGGACTTATCATTCTATGATTCGTACTGATTTGGAAATTCCTCCATTCATCCAAGCGTTGACTTCTATTGAAGATACCATGTTAGAGCAAGCCCCTTATTTTCATGAAATTGCACAAGAAATTTACAAACAATTGAAAGATTGTGTGTTCGTTGCTCATAATGTTGATTTTGACTTAAATTTTATAAAAAAGGCCTTTCAAAACTGTAATATAGATTTTGAACCAAAAAAGGTGCTGGATACGTTAGAATTATTTAAAATTGCTTATCCTACAGATAAGAGTTATCAACTTAGTGAATTAGCAGAGGCACACGACATACCCTTAGACAACGCACATAGGGCTGATGAAGACGCTACTACTACTGCATTACTAATGATTAAAGCCTTTCAAAAGTTCGAACAACTACCAATAGATACATTAAAACAACTCTATTATTTAAGTAAAAATTTAAAATATGACTTATTTAATGTCTTGTTTGAAATGGTACGTCAACATGAAAATTCACCTTTAGATAATCAATACGGTCAATTCGAACAAATAATTTATAAAAAGCAAATTGATTTAAAAGCGCCTAAAACAACATTTAATGGATCACTTAAAGATTTGTATAGTGAAGTTGTTAGTTCACTTAATCTAACATATCGTCCACAACAACTATATTTATCTGAAATCATCCTAGAGCAACTCATGCACAATGATAAAGCTATGATTGAAGCACCTTTAGGTAGTGGAAAGTCATTGGCATATCTTTTGGCAGCTTTGATGTATAACATTGAAACTGGACGTCATGTCATGATTTCGACTAACACTAAACTGTTACAAAATCAACTTTTGCTAAAAGATATTCCGAGTATCAATCAAGCACTAAACTTTAAAATTAATGCCACGCTTATAAAAAGTAAATCTGAATACATTTCACTTGGCTTAATTAGTCAGATTTTGAAAGATGAAACTACCAACTATGAAGTTAATATTTTAAAAATGCAATTATTGACCTGGATTATCGAAACAGAAACTGGGGATATTCAAGATTTAAATCTTAAAGGTGGTCAGAAAATGTATTTTGACCAAAAGATTGAAACTTATGTACCAGTTAGACATGATATACATTATTACAATTACATCAAACGAAATGCACATCATATTCAAATCGGAATCACTAATCATGCACATCTCATACACTCAGACCAAGAAAATTCAATTTATCAACTTTTCGATGATTGTATAATTGATGAGGCACATCGTTTACCTGACTATGCATTAAACCAAGTCACTAATGAACTCGATTATTCAGATTTAAAATACCAACTTGGTTTAATAGGAAAAAATGAAAATGAAAAATTATTAAAAGCGATTGATAAACTAGAACAACAACGAATTTTAGAACGTTTAGATATTGCACCGATTGATGTATTTGGCTTAAAAATGAATATATCAGAAATACATGATTTAAATGAGCGTCTATTTAATCATATATTCGAAATCATTCAAAACTCTGACGTTCATGATGATGATATACATCGACACCATTATGTATTTGAATTTGATTCAACTCAGATACTTAAAGATTTGCATTTGATTGTTGATAAGATAAATAAGACATTAGAAATTTTTAATGGTATGACGCACAAAACGATTAAGACTTTACGCAAACAACTTTTATATATTAATGATACTTATCGAAGTATAGAGCAGAGTTTAAAAGATAAACATACTGCCTACTTATCCATTAGGAATCTAACTCAAAAGTCAACTATTAAATTGATTGTTAAAGATTATGCAGTTCGTGATATTTTAACGACTCGCGTTTTAGATAAATTTAATTCATTAACATTTATTTCTGGAACATTGACGTTTAATCATAAGTTTGATGCCTTTAAAAATTGGTTTAAGGAAGATGTGCATTTTAACACGTATCAAGTTCCATCGACACTATCTAATCGCACGAATACGAACGTGTTTATTCCTAGTGATGTTAGTTCTTATAACTTCAAAAATATCGATGATTACGTAGCATCTATAGTGGATTATATTCAAGAGTATGTAATAAATACTGATTCGAAATGTTTAGTGTTATTTACAAGCTACCGTATGATGCACATGGTACAAGAGTTATTAAATGAATTACCCACTTTTGAAGACTATGTAGTACTTACACAACAACAAAATCAAAACTATAAAATTGTTCAACAATTTAATAATTTTGATAAGACAATTTTGCTTGGCACATCAACGTTTTTCGAAGGTTTTGATTATCAAGCTAAAGGTATTAAATGTGTTATGATAGCTAAACTTCCATTTATGAATAAATACAATACTAAACATTGGCTTATGGATTCTGAATTTGATTCTACCTTTAAGGACTATGTTTTACCCGACGCAGTTACTCGTTTTAGACAAGGTTTAGGTCGTTTAATTCGCAATGAAGATGATCAAGGGTTGATTGTCTCTTTTGATGATCGACTTGTAAGCAGTAACTATAAAAACTTTTTTGCTCAAACTTTAGAAAATTATAAGCAAAAAAAGGGCGACATTAAACAATTCAGCAAACTTGTTAACAAAATCCAACATAATATTGATGCCAATATATGATTCAAACTGTTATACAATGAGATAGCGTGTTCACATGCTAGAACTTCACAATTTATTTTGTTAAAATAAATAAGTATTGATTACAAAGAATGACAATTAGGAGATTGGTTATGAAAACAACGATTAAACAAGCTAAACAACATCTTAACCAAGAAGTGACTATTGGTGCTTGGTTAACAAATAAACGCTCAAGTGGCAAGATTGCCTTTTTACAATTACGTGATGGTAGTGGCTTTATGCAAGGTGTAGTGGTTAAATCAGAGGTTTCTGAAGAAACATTCCAACTAGCTAAAGAAATTACACAAGAATCATCACTTTATGTGACTGGTGTTATAACAGAAGATAACCGTTCAGATTTAGGTTACGAAATGCAAGTGAAATCAATTGAAGTTATTCACGAAGCACATGATTATCCAATTACACCTAAAAATCATGGTACTGAATTTTTAATGGATCATAGACATTTATGGTTGCGTTCAAAAAAACAACATGCTGTTATGAAAATCAGAAATGAAATTATTAGAGCAACATACGAATTTTTTAATGAAAATGGATTCACTAAGATTGATCCTCCAATCTTAACAGCAAGTGCTCCAGAAGGAACAAGTGAATTGTTCCATACTAAGTACTTTGATGAAGATGCTTTCCTTTCTCAAAGTGGTCAATTATATATGGAAGCAGCTGCAATGGCTCATGGTCGTGTATTCTCATTTGGACCAACTTTCAGAGCTGAAAAATCTAAAACTCGACGCCATTTGATTGAATTTTGGATGATTGAACCAGAAATGGCATTTACAAATCATGCGGAAAGTTTAGAAGTCCAAGAACAGTATGTATCACATGTCGTTAAATCTGTACTTAAAAATTGTCAATTAGAACTTAAAGCACTAGATCGAGATACGAGCAAACTTGAAAAGGTATCAGCACCTTTCCCAAGAATTTCTTATGATGATGCAATTAAGTTCTTAAAAGAAGAAGGTTTCGACGATATTGAGTGGGGCGAGGACTTCGGTGCACCACATGAAACTGCTATTGCAAATCATTATGATTTACCGGTATTTATTACAAATTATCCAACTAAAATTAAACCATTCTATATGCAACCAAATCCAGAGAATGAAGAAACTGTTTTATGTGCAGATTTAATTGCACCAGAAGGTTATGGTGAAATCATTGGTGGTTCTGAACGTATTAATGATTTAGAATTATTAGAACAACGTATAGATGAACATCAATTAGACGCTGAAAGTTATAACTATTATTTAGACTTACGTCGTTATGGTAGTGTGCCACATAGCGGATTTGGATTAGGGTTAGAAAGAACTGTTGCTTGGATTTCTGGTGTGGAACACGTAAGAGAAACTGCTCCATTCCCACGACTATTAAATCGTTTATATCCATAAGTTCTAATCCCACATACCATACTAATTTACTCGTCCAGTCAGCATGTTGACTGGACGCTTTTTCAACTTTAAAGAGGAGGAATATCAATTTGAATAAAATTCAACTCAAAACACGTCCTGTCGTCGTTAGAAGAGAATTATTTGACCATTATAGTGAATTAGGACTGACAGAAAAAGATTTAATTATTTTAATTAAATTGATTTATGCCTCTGAAACATCAAATAAACAACCATTCATAGATGAATTGAAATTAGGCTCAGATATGGAACCACGTGAAATAACTAGCATCATTCAACATTTAATTCAAAGGGATTTATTACAACTTCATGTAAAAAAGGACGAAGAAGGTAAATTTACGGAATATATGAATTTAGATGGTTTCTATGAAAAATTGAGCAATATTTTATCTCAAGATCATTCAAAACAATTAACAAATCAAGCTCAACAAAATTTTAAAGATCTTTTCCAATATATAGAATCCTTATTTGCTAGACCTATTTCACCATATGAAATTGAAACACTTAATCAATGGATTGACGTAGACAAGCATGACTTTACTTTAATTAGAGCAGCGTTAGATGAAGCATATAGTCATGATAAACTTAGTTTCAAGTACGTAGATCGTATATTGTTAAATTGGAAAAAGAATAATGTCACAACTACTGAAGAATCTAAGAAAATAAGAGAACAATTTAACAAGCCATCTATGACACATACGGTTAATCATATACCAAAATTTGATTGGTTAAATGGGGAGAAGTTAGATGATAAGTAAAAAGAAAGCACTAGAAATGATAGATGTCATAGCTGATATGTTTCCAAATGCAGAATGCGAGCTCAAACATGATAATGCTTTCGAATTAACAATTGCAGTACTTTTATCAGCTCAATGTACCGATAATTTAGTAAATAAAGTTACACGTACGCTTTTTCAAAAGTATAAAACACCTCAAGACTATTTGAATGTGGATATCGAAGAACTGCAAAATGATATACGTTCGATTGGCTTATATCGTAACAAAGCGAAAAATATACAAAAGCTTTGTCAGTCACTACTCGAACAATTCAATGGTCAAATTCCTAGTACTCATAAAGAATTAGAAAGTTTAGCTGGAGTCGGTCGTAAAACAGCAAATGTAGTTATGAGTGTAGCTTTCGATGAGCCATCATTAGCAGTTGATACGCATGTTGAACGTGTTTCTAAGCGACTAGGAATTAATAGATGGAAAGATAATGTGACACAAGTAGAGGATAGATTATGTAGTATTATTCCAAAGGAAAGATGGAGTAGAAGTCATCATCAACTTATCTTCTTTGGTCGCTACCATTGTTTAGCTAGAAAGCCTAAGTGTGACATATGTCCCTTACTAGATGATTGTAGAGAAGGGCAAAAACGTATGAAAGCACAATTAAAGGAAGCCTGATTAAATGATTAATAAACAAGAATTTGAAGAAATTGAAGAGTTACTTGATGAATACGCTAAACAAAGATCATTAAATTCATCAAACGCAAAGCCAGTAATTGATAAGTACTTTGACTTAATAATTCAATTTTTTAAAGAAATTAATGAAATTGAAACTATTGATTTCAAATTGTTAGATCAATACCCAGTAGTTCCAATGAACTTTGAAGAACGCTATCGATATATGTTAGCTAGAAAATATCACTTTATGGGTTATAGTCAAATGAAGACTTTAAAAAGTGAGTTAATTAAAATGAATGCGTCTTACCAAATTAGAAGAAAACGACAAAGTTAATACTAACATTAATTAGCCAGTAAAATGAGTTATTTAATTCATTTACTGGCTATATTTATATTCAAATATTTAAGTTTGAATCAATGGGTATAAGAAAGGCAATTTCTATTTAATGTAATAGAAATTGCCTTCTTTTAATTATTTAACATTTCAAAAACACTATGAGGATTTTTTAAAATCGAAAATACTATTTAAATTAAAGATGTTTGAAAGTGTACTTCCGACAGTATTAGTACCTTGTGTTGTTGAATTATTGTTAGTAGTTCCTGAATTAGTATTGCCACTATTATTAGTGTTACTACTATTAGAATTACTTGAGTTATTTGAACTATTTGATGAACTTGAGCCACTGCTACCATTTACTTCACGATTAGTCGTGTTGTTATCTGGGTGACCACTTACTGATAAATTATCAGCGCTTGAGCCGTTAACTGAATCTGGTTTCTTGAAGTCACCATCATCACTTGAAGTAATATCAGACATAACATCCTCATATAGATATTGTGGATATTCTTGTTCTGAGTGACCTAAGAATGAGTTAACGCCACCTTCTTTAATTTCACTGAAGCCCATCCAAATAGACATTGTGTATTTAGGTGTGAAACCATTAATCCAAACGTCTTTTGCAGCGTTATCAGGTAGGTTATATTGTTGGTTAATTTCTGTACCATAAGTACTTGTACCAGTTTTAGCACCCATAGTAACGCCTGATACGCCATGTCCATAGGCTGAACCATAGGCTTTAAATGTACCTGTAAGCATTTCAGCTAACATATAAGAAGTGTAGTCTTTCATAGCTTTATGACTTGTATGGTCAAACTCAATTGTGTCATCATCAGCTGTTACAACTTTTTGGATAGAATGTGCGTTATTGTAAGTACCACCGTTAGCAATTGCTGCGAAAGCAGATGCTAATTGAGTAGGTGAGAACTCAGAAGCGCCACCACCAAGTACATCAGAAGGACCAATGTCACTTTGATAATCTAATCCAACTTTTGATGCGAATTTCTTAACTGCATTATCTCCAGCTTGTGAATTAACTTGTTGCCAAGTTTTAAGCGCTGGAATGTTGAAACTTTGTCTTAACGCATCATATGCAGTTACAGTACCATGACCATTTCCATCATAGTTACGGAATGTACCACCATCAATAGAATAGCTTGATTCATCTTGAATTGCATGATTCGTAGCCCATTGCATGTTTTCAATAGCTGGACCATAAGCTAAGAACGGTTTCAATGATGAACCAGTTAAATGCGCATCAGTTGCAGCGTTATTGTCAACAACGTCTTTGAAGTTACGACCTCCAGAAATTGCGACTAAGCCACCAGTCTTACTATCAAGAATTGTAGAACCAACACGTTGGTCTTCATTTTTATAGTAATTACCGTTGTCTATACGATCTTGTAATGTTTTTTGAACATCTTTGTCCATATTTGTGTAAATCTTAATTCCACTTTGAAGAACATCACTCAAGTTTTTATTCTTGAATTCTTTATTGTTCATCAATTCAGATTTAACAAAGTTTACATATGAATCGTATTCTGAATCAGAGTTATCAGTGCCAATTTGACGTTCCTTAGCTGTACGATCTACTAAATTAGCTTTTAAGTTAATTTTCTTAGCAGCATTATACTCTTTATCAGAAATTCTGTTGTGATAATGCATTAAGTAGAGTACAGTGTTTTTACGATTTTCCGCTTGTTTAGGGTTGTCGTAAATATTATAAAGGTTAGGCACCTGTGGTAAACCTGCTAAATATGCTTCTTCCGCAAGATTTAAATCTTTCAAATCTTTATTGAAGTAATATTTAGCTGCAGCTTTAACGCCATAAACACCATCTGAATAATAAATTTTATTTAAGTACATTTGGAAGATTTCATCTTTACTGTACTCTTGTTCTAGACGGTAGGATAGGTAAGCTTCTTGTGCTTTACGTCCGATAGATTTCTCTTCACTTAAGAATGCTCGTTTAACTACTTGTTGTGTTAAAGTAGATGCACCTTGTGAACCAAATCCACCAGTCAAGTTTTTACCAATGGCACCAAATAAACGTTTATAGTCAATTGCACCGTGGTCATAGAATCGGTTATCTTCAGTTGCTAACACAGCATTTCTCATATTTTTAGGAACATCTTTTAACTCAACATGCTCTCTTCTTGCGCCGTTATCTAATTTTTTTACTAAGTCACCATTTCTGTCGTAAATTTCTGCCGGTTTAGGATCTTGTAATTTAGATTCGGTAAATGCAGGAGCTTTCCATGCATAATACGCAAATAATAAAATGCCTAATAGAACTAAAACGATAAAGGCAATTAATAAAAAGCCAATAATCTTGATAATCGTTCTTTTAACATTCTTATTCTTTTTTGCTTTGGACTTCCCATTTTTACCATTTTTAGGTTGAGAAGATCCTTTATTTTCCGTCATACGCGGTCCTCACTTTCATCTAATATCAACTTATCAACTGCATTGAGGTAATTTAATCTTGGTTGATACTGATAAGGAATATAGTAACTATTTTTTCTTATTTCTTCAACTGTTATTGATTTTTTTATTTCATTTTTATATCTATCCCAATATTTTTGAAATTTGGAAAATGGCAATAAATATACTTCATCAAGTAATTTAAATCTTATGATTAAAAATACAATTCCTTTTTGAAGAAATGCATTTTTCATATGTTCTACTTGATGATCATGAATATTATTCAAAGGAAAAGATGTTTTATTTTTAGTTTCCTTTGCTTCAAAATCAATATAATGGCCATTATAAACGCCATTATAATCTGTAGTTGAAGGTGTACGAAAGTAAGCCTCATTTATAACTGCTTTACTTCGCTTGGGATAATGAACATTAACGATTTGAACAGGTGTTGGCTTTTTATGAATAACCGCTTTACCATGTTTTAAATAATAATCATTAGAAAGTTCAATATCCTTTTCAAGAGTCATACCACGGCCACCATATTCTATATTACTAGAATTCGATTTACCATTTCTTCCGACCATAGTCGTATTTCCCTTAAAAGGTTTACCATTGGGGTAATTCATTTAATTCACCACACAAGTTTGAATTCATATAATAGTGGTTATGTAAAACTTACACTAATTAATACTATTAATAATCATTTACGAAAAATGATTATATGTTCAAACTATGATAGATAATAATAGAAATAGACAAATAAGTATTTAATCTTATCTATGAATTTCATTATTAATCTACTTTATTTTAACGTTAATTAACTAGTAAAACAATATTTCAATGTATTTATCCTGTTTATATAGATAGCAATTTGAATGACTGTTAGATTAAATTATGATAAATTAAATTGAATATAGGGGGGGCGTCTTCGTGGATACTATGTTGATAAATGATTTAATCAATGAATTACATACTATAGAAGATCGCTACAATATTGTTAAAAATTCCGAGACGAACTATGATTTTTATGAAGTAGTTTACCCTTATTCGCAACTGATAGACACTAAGTTAGAAAATCTCATTAAATTAAAACCACAGATTATTCAATTGAGTTATATGAATGCTAATAAGTTTGATTTACTAATTAATTCATATAAAGAATTATCAGTAGATTGTCACTTTTATAGAACAAGCAAAAAGCTTTTTAATGAGAAGTTAAAAGCTGTTAACTACGATTTAAATTATATTTATCAAACTATTGAAGGGTGTTGTTGAGCATTTGAAATCTGTGTATGTAACAGGGTATAAATCTTTTGAACTAAATATTTTCAAAGATGACGCACCTGAAGTGTATTATTTAAAAGCTTTTATCAAACATAAATTATTACAATATATTGATGAGGGGCTTGAGTGGGTACTTATTCAAGGACAACTTGGTATTGAATTGTGGACTGCTGAAGTAGTTATTGATTTGCGAGTCGAGTATCCCGATTTAAAATTAGGAATTATAACACCTTTTTATGGGCATACTTCTAAGTGGAATGAACAGAATCAAATGAAGTATAATAAAATTGCTCAAGAAGCTGATTTTATGGAAAGTGTTCATCATACCGAATATGAAGGACCATATCAATTTAAACAAACAGATCAGTTTATGTTAGATCATACAGATATGACTATACTTATATATGATGAAGAGCAAGAAGGAAGCCCAAAATTCTTTAAAAGGATGTTAGTTGATTTTATAAATAAAACAAACTATACTTGTGATATTGTGGCATTTGATGAACTCACTGATTTTATAAATGATATGCAGTGGGAGCAAGATCAAAGTTTCGAATGAGGTGGAAAAAATGGCAGATGTTTCTTTAAAGCTTTCAGCAAAAGATATCTATGAAAAAGATTTCGAAAAAACTATGGCCCGTGGTTATCGTCGTGAGGAAGTAGATGCTTTTTTAGATGATATCATTACAGATTATCAAAAAATGGCTGATATGAATAATGAAGTTGTAAAATTGTCTGAAGAGAATAACAAATTAAAAAAAGAAGTTGAAGAATTAAGACTTAGAGTGGCAACATCGAGACCTTCTGACAATAAATCGTTTTCTTCAAACAACTCAAGTTCATCAAACAATAATGTTGATATTTTGAAACGAATTGCAAACTTAGAAAAAGCTGTTTTTGGAAAGTAATTTAACTTAGCTTAATTAATGAATGTTATCAATTGGATATTTATTGCTAATACTAAGTATTCAATTAACAACAGATATACTATAAAAATATCTGTTATAGTATAAAAAATTATGATATAATCGCAAAAGTGATATTTTGGGTAATCGCTATAGAAATATAGAGGAAAGTCCATGCTCACACAGTCTGAGATGATTGTAGTGTTCGTGCTTGATGAAACAATAAATCAAGGCATTAATTTGACGGCAACGAAATAACCTAAGTCTTATGATATGGTTAAATTAGTTTGAAAGTGCCACAGTGACGTAGCTTTCATAGAAATATGAAGGGTGGAACGCGGTAAACCCCTCGAGTGAGCAATCCAAATTTGGTAGGAGCACTTGTTTAGCGGAATTCAACGTATAAACGAGACATCTTTATTCGGAATATAAAGATTTGTAGACAGATGGTTACCACCGACGTACCAGTACAACTAGTGTACGTTATGAGTACAACGGTACAGAACATGGCTTACAGAAATATCATGAACTAGTTTAGCTCTCCCATTGATTGGAGAGCTTTTTATTTTTTACTCATACATAATAAATTTTGTTAACATATAAATATATCTATAAAAAAGGAGAAAACGTAATGTTCCAATTATTAGCAGTTTGTCCAATGGGATTAGAAGCTGTTGTAGCTAAAGAAATCCAAGAACTCGGTTATGAAACACAGGTTGAAAATGGACGTATCTTTTTTGAAGGTGATGCTAAAGCTATTGTGCAATGCAATTTATGGTTACGCACAGCTGATCGTATTAAAATTGTTGTAGGCCGTTTCAACGCTACAACATTTGATGAACTTTTTGAAAAAACAAAATCGCTACCTTGGGAAAACATTATTGATAAAGAAGGGCAATTCCCAGTTCAAGGTAGAAGTGTTAAATCAACACTATATAGTGTACCAGACTGTCAAGCTATTACTAAAAAAGCAATTGTTGAACGTTTAAAGAAAGCTTATGATGAAAAAGGCTGGTTAAATGAAAGTGGTGCTAAATACCCTGTTGAGGTAGCTATTCTAAAAGATAATGTATTATTGACTATCGATACCTCAGGTTCAGGTTTGAACCGTCGTGGATATCGTATTGCTCAGGGGGAAGCTCCTATTAAAGAAACGTTGGCAGCGAGTCTAGTACGACTTGCCAATTGGAAGGGAGATACGCCTTTTATAGATCCTTTCTGTGGTTCAGGTACTATTGCCATAGAAGCATGTTTAATCGCTCAAAATATTGCACCAGGGTTCAATCGAGATTTTGTTTCTGAAGAATGGAATATTATGCCTCCCAATATTTATGATGATATGCGAGATGAAGCTGATCAACAAGCTAATTACGATAAAGACATTCAAGTATTTGCATCAGATATAGATCCTGAAATGGTTGAAATTGCTAAACGTAATGCTGAAGAAGTCGGTTTGGCAGATATAATCCAATTTAGTGTTAAAGATGTGAATACATTATCAATTGACACCGATGAACCAGTAGCTTTAGTTGGAAACCCTCCATATGGTGAACGAATTGGAGATAGGGAAGAAGTCGAAGAAATGTATCGTTATATTGGTAAATTAATGAATCAACATTCACATTTATCAACTTACATCTTGACTAGTAACAAGGAATTTGAATTTTTAGTTAATCGAAAAGCTACTAAAAGAAGAAAATTATTTAACGGCTATATTGAATGTACTTATTACCAATATTGGGGTAAAAAGCCAACTACTATATAATTTTTATTAAATTTGTAAATTTTTCTTAATGTATCTAATAATATTTAATTAATTTAATCAATTCATTAGCACTCTTATTATTACTGATGTAAAGTGATAGTAAGAGTGTTAAATATAGATACAAATACATAATTTTATATACATCTTAGTTAGGAGAGAAATAATATGCAAACAGTATTAATAATAGGCGCAAATGGTAAGGTCTCTATCGAGGCTACTAAAATATTTTTAGAGGATTCTAATTTTAATGTTGATTTATTTTTAAGAAATGCGCATCGAATTCCTGATTACGCATCAAATCGAGTAACAGTTTATGAAGGTGATGCAAAAAACTCAAAAGATTTAGAGCAAGCACTTGATAAAGTTGATGTTGTATTTGCTAGTCTATCTGGATCATTAGATATCGAAGCACAAGCTATTGTAGATGCTATGTCTAAAAAAGATGTTAAACGATTAATCTTTGTAGCTGCCCCTGGTATTTACGATGAATTACCAGC
Source organism: Staphylococcus sp. GDX7P312P (assembly GCF_008385775.1). Taxonomy (NCBI): domain Bacteria; kingdom Bacillati; phylum Bacillota; class Bacilli; order Caryophanales; family Staphylococcaceae; genus Staphylococcus; species Staphylococcus sp. GDX7P312P. The sequence goes on from NZ_VUKI01000018.1 coordinate 31,332, forward strand.
TAAATTTAATGAATTTAATAAATCTCAATTTGGAGAGAAATTGACAAAATATCGTAAAGCTGCAGATATTATTGAAGCATCAACATTAGATTATACTATTATTCGTCCAGCATGGCTTACATTTAAAAATGAGACAGATTACGAAGTTACATCGAAGGATACTCAATTTAGAGGAACAGAAGTTTCAAGACGTAGTATTGCAAGTTTAGCTGTACGTATAGCGAAAAATCCAGAATTATATTCTAAAGAAAATATAGGTGTCAATAAACCAAACACTGATGGAGATAAACCAGCTTGGTTCAATTAACTATTCTTTATATTTGTTTCAAACTATTGTTGTGATAAAATTTAATAAATAGGTAGCGAGTCAGAAATAATAATTAAAGTTTTTACTTTAATAAATATAATTTTTGTTGAGTAAACTTAAACAGTATATTTAATTTTAAATCTGCCTACCGGATTAAGAATAGCCTGTTACATTAAGTATGTCTCAGGCTGTTACTTTTTTATTTGAATGTTTGAAACAAAGGGGACTTAGCATGGCTAATAATGAACAATTAGATATTTTATATAAATTAAAAAAAGAAGTTGAAAAATCAAAAAATTCAACTTTAATACATACTATTAATCAAGTAATAAAAAAGGTATATTTAAACCAATATACCGCTTCTTTTGTTGGTCACTTTTCAGCGGGGAAATCTACATTAATTAACTTATTATTAGAACAAGATATTCTTCCAAGTTCACCAGTACCTACCACAAGTAATACTGCAATTGTATCTGTTGCAGATAAACAAGAAATTATAGCTAATTTAGAAAATCAACAATATACTAAATTAAAAACATATGACGAAGTCAAAAAAATGAATCGTTTAAATGTAGATGTAGAGTCTGTTGAAATTAATTTTCCTTCTTCAAAATTCAAAAATGGTTTTACGCTTCAAGATACACCTGGCGTAGACTCAAACGTAGCTACACATCAGTCTACAACTGAACAATTCATGTATACAAGCAACATTTTGTTCTATACAGTAGATTACAATCATGTACAATCTGCATTAAATTTTCAATTTATTAAAAGAATGAATGATGTAGGTATACCAGTCATTTTTATCATTAATCAAATCGACAAACATAATGATGATGAAATTACTTTTGAAACTTTCAAACAAAGAGTCAATAAATCAATAGAAGATTGGGATATTAAACTTACAGATATTTTCTATGTAACAAAATTCGATCATCCCGAAAATGAACTTTCACGTCTTTCTCAATATTTAATACAGAAAGATAATTCTAGAGAACCAATTGAGGATTATGTAAATCGTACAGTTAAGTTTATTACAGAGGCTCAATTAGGATATATTCAAAATGAACTACAAGATATTCTAGAACAGCTTAATATAAATGAAGATGAATTTGAACAAGCCTATACTAAATTTCAACAAAATCAAGCCGTTAGTGAAGAAGCTCGACTCTTAAATAATCCTGATCAATTATTAAGTTTTTTAAAACAAAAGCGAAAAGATATATTAGATAATGCATACATTATGACACATGACATGCGTGAAGATATTAGACATTATCTTGAAAGTATGAGTGATGATTTTAAAGTTGGCGGCCTTTTAAATAAAAAGAAGAAAAAGCAAGAGGAACAAGAAGCACGTTTACAGAATATTGTTTCTAAACTTCAAGACAAAGTTAATCAACAAATTCGACAACCCTTACGAGAGGACATGTCATTTTTAACGCGTTTTATTAATAACTCTGAAGTTAATCATGATGTATTAAATCAACATTACGAAATAGATTCAAGTTTAATTTCCAATTTATATCAACCTCAAACGAGTATAAGTAATACTTATGTACTTACTTTTAGTGATGAAGTGCTTAAAGCAATTACTAATTTTGTAGAAAAACAATCCAATCCGTTATTTAATCAAGCGATTGATCATACACAAGCGCAAGGTTTAACTGAAGAAACTAATGATGATCTACAGATATATGAACATTATATTGAATTACAAAATTTAAAAGAATCTCTAACAACTAAAAATTATCAACATTATTATATTCATATGGATGACTCTTTAGATAAATTAATAGGTAGAACTGAAGCAAACTATATTCTAGAAAGCAATGATCAAGTTTTAGAAAAAGAAGAGCAAGCGTCTGATGAAAATTTAAATGAGCGTAATACTAAAAAGGTTAACATTCAAGAAGCATTAAACATTATTGAACCTGTACCATTATTTGATAGAACAAAAAATGATATTAAAGATACGTTAGAACGATTAGAAAATAAACTTGTCAAAATTGGTGTATTTGGTACATTCAGTGCAGGAAAAAGTAGTTTAATTAATGCCTTATTAGGTGGGCAATACTTAGTCAGTTCACCAAATCCTACAACTGCAGCTACGACAGAATTATCTTACGGTGAGGATAGTCAAATCACACTTAAAACTGAAGAACAACTATTAAATGAACTTAATCAACTCATTGAATACTATAATGTTTCTTTCGAATCACTCGAAGCATTTGTCCAATCTGATGTACAACAATTAAAAAACAAATTAGAAAAGAACCAACTTGCTTTTGTAAGTGCAGTTCACAAACATTTTTCTATGTATAAAGATATGTTGGATGAAGGTGTGAAACATACGATTTCTCAAGAGAAAATAAAAAAATGGAGTGCTGAAGATGAGTTTGCTACTTTTGTTAAAACCGTGCACATCAACTTACCATTAGAATGGTTGAAAGGAAAAATAATCGTTGATTCACTAGGCTTACATTCAAACAATCAACGTCATACAAACGAAACTGAACAAATTCTAACTTCATCCGATTTAATTTTATATGTGAGTTATTTTAATCATTCATTTACAGATAATGATAAAAACTTCATCGAACATATGAAAGAGATGAATCAACTTAATGAAAATCAAGCATTCAAAATGGTTATCAACGCTGTAGACCTTGCAGAAAACAGTGATGATTTAACTGCGGTAAAACATTACGTTAAAGATGCTTTAACTCAAGTAAACTTGAAGTCAGATATCTTTGGTGTTTCAAGTAGACAAGCATTGAGAGGGAACGATAAAGGTATTAATCAGCTGCGTCATAGCATTGACCAATTTGTAGAAGTTGATTCAAATATAATTTTAGAGCAACAAATGGTTAAACAACTTGAGCAAATCAATATTTCTTTCGAAGAGATGATTCATGATTATAAAACTAACCAATCTCATATTGAACAACGTCAGCAACAATTGAAGAAATATCAAAATGAACAAAGGTTACCAAATCAATTGCTATATACTACCGAACAACATACTAATAATGAAGTTGAAGATCAGATTTATCATTTAAATGGTAGATTAAAATTACAATTATTGGATGATGTTAAAAGTATATATAATAGTCAGATGACTCAAAATAGTGATTTTAATGATGAAAAGAAAGTTTCTTCTAAAGCATTTTTGGATCAAATACATCAACGACTATATTTAGAACAAAGTTTATTAGTTGAACGAATCAAGAAATATTATAACCGTCAACTTAGCGAACAAGTCGCACCGACAATCCAAAAATTAAATCAATTGCATGTATTTATTAATTCTGATTTTTCGATTATGCCTAATTTTACTGAAAAGGCATTCTTGCGTGTTGATTTAAATGACATGATTAATGCTTTACCTAAACAATTAACGAAACGTCGAATTTTGAATCCAAATACTCAACGAGAGTTACAAGAACAAATCAGTTTACATACGTTAGAGTTATTGCAAAATCAAATTAGTGAATTTAGACAGGCATTGATTCAGTATGTTGCTTCAATGAATAAAGAAGCTGAAGAGAAATTTGCGCAAATTGAGGATGCGATTCAAGATCAAATCGATGAATTATTATCATTTAATTTAGATAATACATTAATCGACCAATTACATATTGCGAATCAAAAATTAAACGCACTATTAAAATAGAAGGAAGGCACAAAATATGGAAAATCGTGTCCTATTAGTAGATGGAATGGCTTTATTATTTAGACATTTTTATGCTACAAGTTTACACAATCAATTTATGTATAATTCAAAAGGTATACCAACTAACGGAATTCAAGGTTTCGTTAGACATATCTTCACAGCAATAAATGAAATCAATCCTAGTCATGTAGCCGTATGTTGGGATATGGGACAATCCACTTTTAGAAATGATATGTATACTGACTATAAACAAAATCGTCCATCACCACCAGAAGAGCTTATTCCACAGTTTGACTACGTCAAAGAAATTTCAGACCAATTTGGCTTTATAAATGTTGGAATGACTAATTATGAAGCTGATGATGTGATAGGAACTTTGGCAAAAACATTTTCTGATAATAACGAGGTCCACATCATCACTGGAGATAAAGACTTATTACAATGCATTAATAATAATGTAGAAGTTTGGTTAATAAAGAAAGGATTTAATATTTATAATCGTTATACTTTAACTCATTTTAATGAAGAATATCAGTTAAATCCACAACAATTAATTGATATTAAAGCGTTTATGGGTGATTCTGCAGACGGATATCCTGGTGTTAAAGGTATAGGTGAAAAAACAGCTCTTAAATTGATTCAAACTTATGGAAGTGTTGAGAATGTATTATCCAATATTGAACAATTGACTCCTGGACAACGTAAGAAAATTGAAGCAGATAAGTATAATTTAACTTTGTCAAAAAAGTTAGCCGAAATATATACTGATGTGCCACTAAATAGCATGGAAATTTATAGAGATATGGCTTATGCACATTCACTTAACCACATACTTTCAATTTGCAATGAACATGAACTTTATGTTTCTAGAAAATATATATCAACAAAATTATAATTTAGTACAAGACTCAAGACCTATAATGTGTTTTGAGTCTCTTTTTCGACTAATTTATAACGCTTCTCAATATTTATACTTTTTTATTTTATTAAAATAAAATCTATTTCACACTAAATTAAATTAATGATACAATTAAATAGAACAACTATTGAATTGTTCATTTCATAATGATAATTGAAATTAATACCCGAGAGGAGTTGTGAAACTTTTGTCGAGTAATTTTTTATGTTCTAATGACTGACAAAAATTAAGACAATAAATACGGTAACTTAATTATCAATCCATTTGATATTGAGCTATGTGTTATCGGAATTACTTTTTTCAAAACTACTCATAACATCAACATCAAGAATATACAACATAGAATAGGAGAGAAGCGCATCAATGAATCATCGAGATAAATTGCAGAAGTTCAGTATTCGAAAGTATGCAGTGGGAACTTTCTCAACATTAATCGCCACGTTAGTATTTTTAGGAACGCATACCGATCAAGCCCATGCGAATGAAAATACCAATGCGACAGTTGAAAAAGCACAGCAAAATACTGAACCACAAGCATCCCGAGACAATAATAGTAATCCAAATGATGCAATAACAATTCAAAATGATCAAACTTCTGATCAAGCTGCAGAAATCAATAAGCAGTCAAAAGAAAATGACAACATAACTACAGAAAAAAATACTATAGAAACTCAAACAAGCGAAAAAGAAATTACTAATTCGACATCAACATCTATTAAAGAAAAGATGGAAGAAAAATCGCCAGTCATAAAAAATGAAAAAACAAATGAACTGAAAGAAAAATCTTCATCGATCGTAGGGACGCGATCTTCGAATCAAAGTAAACAACAAGTTGAATACTCTAGCTCAAACCCATCTAAACAAATTGATGATAAGCTAAACACAACTAAAGCATCTAAGTCGGATAATGAACAGAAGATTGAGGACAAAAACGTTTCTAAACTGACTGATCTTACTCAAGAAATTCAAAGTAAATTACCAGAAGTTGAAACTTTAGAACCTTCAAATCCTCACATTGAAAAAGCGAAAAAAATAATTGTAGAAAGTAATCATTTCACACAATCTAGTAATGTTTCGCAACAATCACTTTTAGATTTTATTACAAGATTAGAGCAAACACGTAATTCATTAGTCAATGTTATTACTCGATCTCAATCAGGTAAACGAGATCCTAGAAACGGTCAACAAATGGAAAAAGGTACGAATTTTAGATTTACTACATTGAATGGCCGTTGGAATGCTGGGAAAAACGTCATTGTATATCAACGTAACTATGCTTCATTACCTGATGGAAGAGCGCTTGGTACTGGTCAACAAAAAAACGGTGTAGAAAGTATAACTTCTAGAAAGACCGTCATGCGTGCTTATTATAAACATGAAGGTAATTCAAAATACTTAGTTTATGATGTATTCTTTAATAATGACGGCGTTAATTTTATATCACCTGGATCACAACAACGTTTAGGTATGGCTTTGCTGTTACCATATAAAGTAATGAAATTGAATTCAGATGGTTCGTTCGCTAGCGATTCAGTTAGAAATCTATCTTATGCAGCTTACGAAAAAAGAAGTGGTAGAAATAGTTTATTAAGTGAATCACCTAGCGATTTTATTATCGATCCAGATAATAGTACGCAAATGATTGATATGCTAAGAAGTAATCAGCGTGATTTTGGTCATACAACATTTTATCTTAGTTTCGGTGTTCGTCCAGGTAGAAGTTTTAATTCTGATGCGAACGAATATTTCCACTCAAATAGAAATAATCCTGATTTGAGAAAAGCAGTCGAAGATCAACGAGGCATTTTCAGTGGATGGAACTATGGTATTGGTATTCAAGTAGATCCTAACCATCCTGAAGGTGCAAATCGTGCGTATCATATGCACCTTGAAGTTAAATTAAGAGATAATGTAACTACTGCCGAGCTAGAAAATGCTTGGTCATATGCCAATACAGCTGCTATGGGTGGTGTAAGTAAATCTGCTTATACAGTTTTATCAGGTCGTATATTACCTGAAGATAGTACACTGCCATCTATCGAGAATCAACCACCAGTGAAACCAACAATTAACTCTGATTTAGTAGGTAAAGCAACAACGACAACAGTTATTGATGTATCTACAGATCCAAATACTAAAGTCGAAATATTTGATAAAAATGGTAACAAAATTGGTACAGGTACAACAGGTTCTAATGGACATGCTTACATTACGCCAACTCGCCCTATACCTGAAGGTAATGTCATTGCAAAAGCTTATAATCACAGTGATGAAACAAAAGTTTCAACATCTGATCCTAAATTTGCAACTGACACAATTCCACCTACAACACCTGTAATTAACACACGATTAGTATACAAAGCTGGTACATTAACACCAATTGATGTTTCTACTGATCCAAATACACATGTTGCATTAATAGATAAAAATGGACGTATTTTTGGAGCAGGTACAACGGATGCTAGTGGTCATGTGATTATTACGCCAGATAGAGTTATTCCTGAGGGAAATGTGACTGCGAAAGCTACAGATAATGCTTTACATCCGAATAGTTCTGTTTCGATTCCTGTTCAAGCGACAACGCTGATACCTGTAATGAAACCAGTCATTAATACAGATGTTGCAGGTAAAGCTTTCTCTACACCAGTTATCGACATTACATCTACACCTAATACACGAGTAGAACTATTAGATAAAAATAATAATGTCATCGGTCGTGGAATTACTGGTTCTAATGGACATGTTAATATCACTCCAGATCATTATCTTTTCGAAGGTAATATCACTGCGAAAGCATATGATCAAACTGATGCAACTAATAATGCAACATCTGATCCAAAACACGTTACTGATACAACACCACCTAGAAAACCAGTAATTAATACTAATTTAGTAAATAAAGTAGGTACAAGAACGCCTATTGATGTTTCTACAGATGTATTGACTAGAGTAGAAATTTTTGACGAAAATGGTAAAAGTTATGGTGTAGTTCTTACTGGAATGGACGGTCACGGTATAATTACGCCAAGAGAGCCACTACCTTTAGGAAAAATCTATGCACGTGCTACAGATGGTGCAGAGACACCTAACTCAATCGATTCAGATCATGTACCTGTTACGGATACAATTCCACCTACAGTTCCAACTGTAGATACAGATTTAACAGGTAAAGCGACGACTTTAACTCCAATTACCGTTACAACTGATCCAAATACACGAGTGGATTTAATAGATAAAAATGGTCATATTATAGGTACTGGCACAACTGACGGAAATGGTCATGTAATCATTACTCCTACAACTCCTATTGTTGAAGGTAATGTGATTGCCAAAGCTTATGATCCTGCTAACAACGTTTCAACGTCTGCACCTAGAAAAGCGACGGATACGACGCCACCAACTAAACCTAGAGTTACTTCACCTCTAGGAGGAAAAGCAGGTACGACTGACCCTGTTACAGTTACAACTGATCCGAATACGAATGTTCAATTATTAGATAAAAATGGGCAAATCATAGGTACCGGAACAACAGATAGTTCAGGTCGAGTGTCAATTACACCTACAAGACCAATTCCGGAAGGTAATGTCACTGCCAAGGCGACTGATAATGCAGAACATCCGAATAGTTCTACATCTGATCCGGTCAAAGCGACGGATACTACGCCACCGACTAAACCTAGAGTGACAACACCTTTAGGTGGAAAGGCGACTACTTTAACGCCTGTTGAAGTAACTACGGATCCAAATACGAGTGTTCAATTATTAGATAAAGATGGTCGTGTGATTGGTTCGGGTACGACTGGTGCTAATGGACGTGTTACAATTACGCCAACTCGTCCTATTCCAGAAGGTAATGTCACTGCCAAGGCGACTGATAATGCAGAACATCCGAATAGTTCTACGTCTGATCCGGTCAAAGCGACGGATACTACGCCTCCAACGGAACCAGTTGTGACGAATGATTTAACTGGTAAAGCGACAACTAAAACACCGATTACGGTAACAACGGATCCTAATACTCACGTTGATCTACTTGATAAAGATAATCATGTGATTGGTTCAGGTACGACAGATAGTAATGGTCGAGTTACGATTACACCAACGGTGTCTATTCCTGAAGGTAATGTACGTGCTAAAGCAACGGATAACGCAGAACATCCTAATAGTTCACTTTCTCAACCGAAGAAAGCGACGGATACTACGCCTCCAGGTAGCCCAATCGTTAATACTGACTTAACTGGTAAGGCGACTACTAAAACTCCAATTGATGTGTCTTCTGATCCTAATACTCGTATTGAGTTACTAGATAAAGATAATCATGTCATTAGAACGGGGACAACAGGTGCTAATGGTCATGTCATCATTACGCCAACTCAACCTATACCGGAAGGTAATGTAACTGCGAAAGCTTACGATAATGCGGAACACCCAAATGTCTCAACTTCTGCACCTAAGAAAGCGACTGATACGACACCTCCGACGGAACCTGTTGTGACGAATGATTTAACTGGTAAAGCAACGACTAAAACACCGATTACGGTAACAACGGATCCAAATACTCATGTTGATTTACTTGATAAAGATAATCATGTCATTGGTTCAGGTACGACGGATAGTAATGGTCGAGTTACAATTACACCGACGGTGCCTATTCCTGAAGGTAATGTACGTGCTAAAGCAACGGATAACGCAGAACATCCTAATAGTTCACTTTCTCAACCGAAAAAAGCGACAGATACTATACCACCAGGTAGTCCAATCGTTAATACTGACTTAACAGGTAAGGCAACAACTAAAACTCCAGTTGATGTGTCTTCTGATCCTAATACTCGTATCGAGTTAATAGATAAAGATAATCATGTCATTGGAACAGGGACAACAGGTGCTAATGGTCATGTCATTATTACGCCAACTCAACCTATACCGGAAGGTAATGTAACTGCAAAAGCTTACGATAATGCAGAACACCCAAATGTCTCAACTTCTGCACCTAAGAACGCGACTGATACGACACCTCCGACGGAGCCAGTCGTCACGAATGATTTAACTGGTAAGGCGACTACTAAAACACCGATTACCGTAACGACAGACCCGAATACACGTGTTGAGCTACTTGATAAAGATAATCGTATAATTGGTTCGGGTACGACGGATAATAATGGTCGAGTTACGATTACACCTACGGTGCCTATTCCTGAAGGTAATGTACGTGCTAAAGCAACGGATAACGCAGAACATCCGAATAGTTCACTTTCTCAACCGAAGAAAGCGACTGATACTACGCCTCCAGGTAGCCCAATCGTTAATACTGACTTAACTGGTAAGGCGACTACTAAAACTCCAATTGATGTGTCTTCTGATCCTAATACTCGTATCGAGTTACTAGATAAAGATAATCATGTCATTGGAACAGGCACGACAAGTGCTAATGGTCATGTCATTATTACGCCAACTCAACCTATACCGGAAGGTAATGTAACTGCGAAAGCTTACGATAATGCGGAACACCCAAATGTCTCAACTTCTGCACCTAAGAAAGCGACTGATACGACACCTCCAACGGAACCTGTTGTGACGAATGATTTAACTGGTAAGGCGACTACTAAAACACCAATTACGGTGACAACGGATCCAAATACTCATGTTGATTTACTTGATAAAGATAATCATGTGATTGGTTCAGGTACGACGGATAGTAATGGTCGAGTTACAATTACACCGACGGTGCCTATTCCTGAAGGTAATGTACGTGCTAAAGCAACGGATAACGCAGAACATCCGAATAGTTCACTTTCTCAACCGAAAAAAGCGACAGATACTATACCACCAGGTAGTCCAATCGTTAATACTGACTTAACAGGTAAGGCAACAACTAAAACTCCAGTTGATGTGTCTTCTGATCCTAATACTCGTATCGAGTTACTAGATAAAGATAATCATGTCATTGGTTCAGGTACGACGGGTGCTAATGGTCATGTCATCATTACGCCAACTCAACCTATACCGGAAGGTAATGTAACTGCGAAAGCTTACGATAATGCGGAACACCCAAATGTCTCAACTTCTGCACCTAAGAAAGCGACAGATACGACGCCTCCGACGGAACCTGTTGTGACGAATGATTTAACTGGTAAGGCGACTACTCAAACACCGATTACGGTGACAACGGATCCAAATACTCATGTTGATTTACTTGATAAAGATAATCGTATAATTGGTTCGGGTACGACGGATAATAATGGTCGAGTTACGATTACACCAACGGTGCCTATTCCTGAAGGTAATGTACGTGCTAAAGCAACGGATAACGCAGAACATCCGAATAGTTCACTTTCTCAACCGAAGAAAGCGACGGATACTACGCCTCCAGGTAGCCCAATCGTTAATACTGACTTAACTGGTAAGGCGACTACTCGAACACCTGTTGACGTATCTTCTGATCCTAATACTCGTATCGAGTTATTAGATAAAGATGGTCGTGTGATTGGTTCGGGGACAACGGGTGCTAATGGTCATGCCATTATTACGCCAACTCAACCTATACCGGAAGGTAATGTAACTGCGAAAGCTTACGATAATGCAGAACATCCGAATAGTTCTACATCTCAACCGAAAAAAGCGACTGATACGACACCGCCAACGACGCCTGTGGTTACAAGTGATTTAACTGGTAAAGCGACAACTACTGATCCTGTTGAAGTTACTACTGATCCGAATACGAAAGTAGAATTATTAGATAAAGATGGCAATGTTATTGGTTCGGGTACAACAGACAATACAGGCCATGTTACAATCACACCGACGAAACCTATTCCAGAGGGTAATGTCTCTGCGAAAGCTTATGACAATGCGGAACATCCAAATAGTTCTACATCTCAACCGAAAAAAGCAACAGATACAACGCCACCAACTGTTCCAATTCTTGACACAGATTTAGTTGGTAAAGCTGGTACTCAAACACCAATTACGGTGACAACAGATCCAATTACACATGTTGATTTACTTGATAAAGACGGCAATATTATTGGTTCGGGTACGACAGATGATACAGGGCATGTCACAATTACACCGACAAAACCGATTCCTGAAGGTAATGTCACTGCCAAGGCGACTGATAATGCAGAACATCCGAATAGTTCTACATCTCAACCGAAAAAAGCGACTGACTTAACACCGCCGGTGAAACCTTCAGTTGTTGGAACTCTAGATGGAAAAGCGGGAACAAAAGATCCTGTTGAAGTAGTGACCGATCCAAATACGAAAGTGGAGTTACTGGATAAAGATGGTAATGTTATCGGTTCGGGTACGACTGATAACACGGGTCATGCGACAATTACACCAACGGTGCCTATTCCTGAAGGTAACGTCACTGTGAAAGCCACTGATAATGCGGAACATCCAAATAGTTCTACGTCTGATCCGGTTAAAGCAACTGATACTACGCCACCAACGGTTCCAACACTTGATACTGACTTAGTTGGTAAAGCCGGTACTCAAACACCGATTACGGTGACAACGGATCCAAATACTCATGTTGATTTACTTGATAAAGATAATCGTATAAATGGTTCGGGTACGACGGATAATAATGGTCGA